>NZ_KV786597.1:0-45821 GCF_001806955.1 Burkholderia sp. HMSC10F09 | reverse complement strand
GCCGCGCCGCGCGCCTCGGGCGGCAGCGGACGCGCCGGCTGCGCGCGCCAGAAACCGCCGCGCGCGACGAGCAGCACGATCCAGATCGCGAGCGACAGGCCGGACAGCAGGAATGCGATCGCCAGCATCATCGGCACGTCTCCTGCCGGCGCGCACCGGAGCGTTCAATCAGGGTCGGAATAGCGCCCGAAACCGCACGGGCGAGCAGGCAATACGCGGAAAAATCGACGGTCATCGAAAGGCCTTGAAATGAGCGCGACGCCGGGCGGCCGGACGGGCAGCCCGCGAAACCGCGTAGTTTACTGGGTTCCGCGCGCACGGGCGCCGACGCACCCGTGCCGGGATTGCAACACGGCAAATACGGCACCAAAGCAAGGACCGGCCGATAGGGTTAAAATGCGCGATTAATTCGGGGTTCCGGGGCCTGACCGGGCCGGTCGTTCCTGCCTTCATAACATCAAGCCGGGGCAATCGAGCTGAAGTGCCAACTCCTCGAACCCCGTTTCTGTCGTCGGAGTTCGCTCACCTATGCGAGTCATCCTTGCCCAGCCTCGCGGCTTTTGTGCGGGGGTTGTCCGCGCGATCGAGATCGTCGATCGCGCGCTGCAACAGCACGGCGCGCCGGTTTATGTGCGTCATGAAATCGTCCACAACCGGCACGTCGTCGAAAATCTGCGTAATAAGGGGGCACGATTCGTTGAGGAACTCGACGAGGTGCCGCATGGCGCCGTCGCGATCTTCAGCGCGCACGGCGTCGCCCAGACGGTCGAGCGCGACGCGCAGACGCGCGGCCTCGACGTGCTCGACGCCACCTGCCCGCTCGTCACGAAAGTGCACGTGCAGGGTCGACAGTACGTGGCGGCCGGCCGCCGGCTGATCCTGATCGGCCACGCCGGGCATCCGGAAGTCGAGGGCACGATCGGGCAGATTCCGGCCGAGGTGATCCTCGTGCAAAGTGAAGCGGAAGTCGATACGCTGACGCTGCCGGTCGACACGCCGGTTGCGTACGTGACGCAGACGACGCTGTCGGTCGACGACACGCGCGGCATCATCGAAGCGCTGCAGCGCCGGTTCACCGACATCGTCGGCCCGGACACCCGCGACATCTGCTACGCGACGCAAAACCGCCAGGCCGCCGTGCGCGAGCTGAGCGGGCAAGTCGACGTGCTGCTCGTCGTCGGCGCGACCAACAGTTCGAATTCGAACCGGCTGCGCGAGATCGGCACCGAAAGCGGCGTGCCGAGCTACCTGGTCGCCGACGGCTCGGAAGTGAAGGCCGAATGGTTCGCAGGCGTGCAGACGGTCGGGCTGACCGCCGGTGCGTCGGCGCCCGAAGAGATGGTCGAGGATGTGATCGGCGCGCTGCGCGCGCTGGGGCCCGTCGAGGTCACGACGATGGCGGGCCGTGAAGAAAAAGTCGAATTCAAGCTGCCGGCGAAGCTCATGCAAGCTGTCGCCCGCGAAGTTTAAGGAGGACAACTCTTGTCTATTCCGCTGCTCCAGCAAGTCCGCGTCGGCGCGTACATCATGCGCCAACACCTGTCCGGCAACAAACGCTATCCGCTCGCGCTGATGCTCGAGCCGCTGTTCCGCTGCAACCTCGCGTGCAACGGCTGCGGCAAGATCGATTATCCGGATCCGATCCTGAACCAGCGCCTGTCCGTCGAGGAATGCCTGCAGGCCGTCGACGAGTGCGGCGCGCCGGTCGTGTCGATCGCCGGCGGCGAACCGCTGCTCCACAAGGAGATGCCGGAAATCGTCAAGGGCATCATGAAGCGCAAGAAGTTCGTGTACCTGTGCACGAACGCGCTGCTGATGGAAAAGAAGATGGACGACTACCAGCCGAGCCCGTATTTCGTCTGGTCGGTCCACCTCGACGGCGACAAGGAGATGCACGACCACTCGGTGTCGCAGGAAGGCGTGTACGACAAGGCCGTCGCGGCGATCAAGGAAGCGAAGCGCCGCGGCTTCCGCGTGAACATCAACTGCACGCTGTTCAACGATGCGATTCCGGAGCGCGTCGCGAAGTTCTTCGATACGCTCAAGCCGATCGGCGTCGACGGCATCACGGTGTCGCCGGGCTATGCATACGAGCGCGCGCCGGATCAGCAGCACTTCCTGAACCGCGACAAGACGAAGAACCTGTTCCGCGAAATCCTCAAGCGCGGCGAAGGCGGCAAGCGCTGGTCGTTCAGCCAGTCGTCGCTGTTCCTCGACTTCCTGGCCGGCAACCAGACGTACAAGTGCACGCCGTGGGGCAACCCGGCGCGTACCGTGTTCGGCTGGCAGAAGCCGTGCTATCTGGTCGGTGAAGGCTACGTGAAGACCTTCAAGGAACTGATGGAAACGACCGACTGGGACAGCTACGGCGTCGGCAACTACGAGAAGTGCGCGGACTGCATGGTCCACTGCGGCTTCGAGGCGACCGCCGTGATGGACACCATCGCGCATCCGCTGAAGGCGTTCGCGGTGAGCCGCAAGGGCGTGCGCACCGACGGCCCGTTCGCACCGGACATCTCGATCGCGAAGCAGCGTCCGGCCGAGTACGTGTTCTCGCGCCACGTCGAGATCAAGCTCGAGGAAATCCAGCGCGCCGGCAAGGGCAAGCTGCAAAAGCCGGCGAAGCCGGCCACGGCGGCCTGAGCGACTGTCACGCGATGCGGAGGCCCGGCCTCCGCGCTTGCAGGCAGGAATAGAAGCGCCACGGAGTGAATGCCACTCCGTGGCGCTTTCGTTTTGGGCCGCGTCTTGCCGGTACGCGCTCGCGTCGGCAGCCGCGAGAACGCGCGGTCGGCCCTGTCTCCTCCTACCTGCCTCGGTGCGCGGCCGCTAGGCGGCCAGTGCCTCTGTGCGATGTGTCCGCATCCGCGCGGCCGCATGCTCGATCAGCTTCGGCTGGCCGCTCGCCACGAACGCGCAGACATGCCGCCACAGCTCCGCCAGCCGATATCGCGACAGCGAGTCGACACAGGCGTCGTTCGCGGCAAGCACGCGCTCGAGCAACGCCCCTTCGTCGTCGGTCAGCGTCCATGCGCCGCTCTGCTCGGCGCGCGCCGTGCTCGCATCGAGCGCGCGTTCCGCGTCGACGCACAGGTCGACGCTCGCGTCCGCGCAGGTCAAGTCGTCGAGCGCCAGGAACACGAGGTAGAGACTCGTGCGCAAGCGCAGCAGCAGCGCTTCGCTGCCGTGCTCGCCGCGCAGCGCGACGAGCGCCATGTGGCATTTGAGGGAAATGTCGCGCGCGTACGCGGGCGGCAGCGGCAACAGCCACTCGCGCGTCAGCGGCGCGTGGCGACGGGTTTTCTTCCTGGCCTTCATGATTCGCGCTCGCTTCGCGGATCGTCGTCCGCGCTCACCTCGGGCAATCCGGTTCGGCATGCGGCGGCGCCGCGGTTCGCACCGCGATGGCCGCCGCGCGCACGCCGCCACGCGCCGTGCGGATCCAGCCTTTGCGACGCCGGGCGCACGGCCGGCAGCCGACGCAGTGCCGATGCACGTACGACGTCCGGAGATCGGTTCATGCATCCCATGCTCGCCTCCTGCATCAGAACGTGTTCTCGCCCTTCAGGTAATACGCGGCCTTCACGAAGAACGCCCTGACCGGATGGCCCGCCTGCGCGTCGCGCGCCGCGCGCGCCTGCATCGCGGCCTTCTCTTCGGCGGAGCGGTCCGGCACCGGGTTGCGCACGCGTTCGAGCGCGCGCTGCATCGCGAGCGGATAGTTCTGGTTGCCGGCCGTCGTCGCGCGATAGCCGGCGCGCGTCATCTGCATCAACTGCACGTCGGTTTCGGCGCGTGCCGCGGACCAGGTCAGATGCGTGGCGTTCGGCGACCGGTCGGCACCGGCGGACTGCGCGAAAGCGACGGCGGGCAGCGCAACGAGTGCGCCGAACAGAACGGCAACGGATACGAGGGATCGCATGGTGGTGTCCTCAAGATAGTTGTTTCCGCATCGATCGTCGCGATGCGTCGAAGCCATCGTATGCCGCGCACCGCCCCGCTTGAATAGCCGAATCCGCAATTGATATTTTCGGGTCGGGTCTACGGCCTGAAACCGGCCGCGTTCGAGAATCGCGCCGGAATGGAATTTCTTTATTCCATTCAATTACCTGATCGCGTTTGCGCGGCGGTTTCGCGCGCCGCGCACGGCTTTTTTTCGATTTGCGTAACGACATGTTGCCGATGCCAGGAAGGAAGCCGCGCGGATCGTTGCCGGCGATGCGCCGCACGTGACGGCCGCGCGAAAAATCCTGCACTTGCATCGCGCCTCTTCGATATCCGACAAGCACTCGCTCGCCACGACGCGCCACGCCCGACGCGGGCGCGCGATAATGCCGTATCGCGCCGCTTCATCCGGTGCTTCATGCACGCTCTCCTTTTCTTCGGGTCTTTCCATGGATTTCATCGACGTCAATGCCATCCGGAACTGGCACGCGCACGTCTACTTCGATGCCGCCAGCCGCGACGCGGCATGGACGTTTCGTCAGACCATCGAAGCACGCTTCGGCGCGATCATCGAGCTCGGCCGCTTTCACGAACGCCCGGTCGGGCCGCATCCGGCATGGTCTTACCAGATCGCGTTCGGCGCCGCGCAGTTCGACGACATCGTGCCGTGGCTCGTGCTGAACCACGGTGCGCTCGATATCTTCCTGCACCCGAACACCGGCGACGATCTGCGCGACCATCGCGATTCTGCGGTGTGGATCGGGAAGTCGTATGCGCTGAATCTCGACGCGCTGGCGCGATAGGGATCGCGCATCGCGCGCCGCCGACGGCATGTCGGCTTCGACATTTCGGTTTGCGTTGAAACGTCCGTCGACGCAGCGTCGATACAGTGGGCGTCGTCACCGATCTTCCGTGGAGCCCGCGATGACCTCTTCCATTGCCGATGCCGATGCCGACGCCCGCGCACGGCGCATTCACGACGACTGGCACGCCGCCGTCGTTGCTCGCGACCTCGATGCACTGATGGCGCTGTATGCCGACGACGCGGTGCTCGAAACCCCGCTGATCGTCGTCACGCTGCCCGCGCATGGTTCAGGCGTACTGCACGGCAAGGCCGCGATCGGCGCGTTCTTCGCGGCGGGCCTGCGCGATCCGCGCAATCGGCTCGGACGCTGGTACCGCACCGGCGTGTTCTTCTCGAACGGCAGGCAGCTCACGTGGGAATATCCGCGCGCGACGCCGGACGGCGATCAGGTCGATCTCGTCGAAGTGATGGAGCTTCGCGACGGACTGATCGCGCATCACCGCGTGTACTGGGGATGGGTCGGCTTCCAGGCGTTGACGGCGGCGGCAGCGGCGCGCGATCGCGGATGAAAGTCGCACCGCCGCGCTCACGCGACATACAGCGCGACACTGACGAACTGGCACAGGCTGCCTGCCAGCACGAACAGATGCCAAATCCCGTGGCCGTGACGAATCCGTTCGTCGTTGATGAAGAAATAGATGCCGACGCTGTAGATCACGCCGCCGGCGACGAGCCATGCGGTGCCGACCGGCGGCAGCGCATGAATCAGCGGACGGACCGCGACGAGCGCGAGCCAGCCCATCAGCACGTACAGCACCATCGACAGCACGCGCGTACGCCGGCCGAGCGTCAGTTCCTGCACGATGCCGAACACCGCGAGCCCCCAGCTCACGCCGAACAGCGACCAGCCCCACGGGCCGCGCAGCGTGACGAGCGTAAACGGCGTATAGCTGCCCGCAATCAGCAGATAGATCGCCGCGTGGTCGCATTTCTGCAGGATCGCCTTCAGGCGCGGATCGCGCACGCTGTGATAGAGCGTCGAGATCGCATAGAGCACGCACAGCATCGCGCCGTACACGCTGAAGCTGACGACCTTGTAAGCGTCGCCGTCGAGTGCGCCCATCGTCACGAGCGTCGCCAGCCCCGCGACCGACAATAGCGCGCCGACGAGGTGCGTAATGCTGTTGAAACGCTCACCGACATGCACGACCCATCCTCCTGCACGATTCCTCGATACGAACGGGCTCCATGATACCGGGCGCCGCACAACGGCGATGCGCCACGCGCGCAATGAAAAAGCGCCGTGACTTGCGTCACGGCGCTTCGGCAGGCATTGCCGGATCGTCCGGCGGTTCAGTTCAGCAGCACTTCCCCGCGCCCGATCCGTACCGCGCGTTCTGACGCTCGCGGAAGAATTCCTCGTACGTCATCGGCTCGCGGTCCGGATGCGTGCTGCGCATGTGCGCGACATAGGTGTCGTAGTCGGGCAGCCCGACCATCAGCCGCAGCGCCTGCCCGAGATAACGTCCGGCGCTGCGCAGGTCGCTGCCGAGATCGCTGAACATCGCGGCCTCCGCGTCAGCGTCCGCTGCCGAGCGCCTGCGCGGCCGGCATCGCTTCGTACGGCGTCTCGCGCACGGTCGGCTTCGCCTCGCGGCGTGCGCGCAGCACGGCGATCAGCCCGTACACCGCGATGCTGACGACGACGAGAATGAACAGCCCCGCGAGCGCGGCATCGACATAGTCGTTGAAGATGATCCGCTTCATCTGCGCGATCGACTTCGCCGGCGCGAGCACCTTGCCTTCGTCGACTGCCGCCTGCAGCTTCGCCGCGTGCGCGAGGAAGCTGACCTTCGGATTCGCGTCGAAGATCTTCTGCCAGCCGGCCGTCAGCGTGCAGATCAGCAGCCAGGCCGTCGGCACGATCGTGACCCACGCATAGCGCTCGCGCTTCATCTTGAACAGGACGACGGTGCCGAGCACCAGCGCGATCGCGGCGAGCATCTGGTTCGAGATGCCGAACAGCGGCCACAGCGTGTTGATGCCGCCGAGCGGATCGACCACGCCCTGATACAGGAAGTAGCCCCACGCCGCCACGCACAGGCCGGTCGCGATCAGGTTCGCCGGCAGCGACTCGGTGCGCTTGAGCGCCGGATGGAACGTGCCGAGCAGATCCTGCAGCATGAAGCGGCCCGCACGCGTGCCGGCATCGACCGCCGTCAGGATGAACAGCGCCTCGAACAGGATCGCGAAGTGATACCAGAACGCCATCATCGCTTCGCCGCCGATCACCTGGTGCAGGATGTGCGCCATCCCGACCGCCAGCGTCGGCGCGCCGCCTGCGCGCGCGATGATCGTCGTTTCGCCGACCGCCTTCGCGGTCTGCGTCAGCATGTCGGGCGTCAGCACGAAGCCCCATTGCGTGACGGTGTTCGCGACGGCTTCCGGCGTCGAGCCGAGCACGGCGGCCGGTGCGTTCATCGCGAAGTAGATGCCCGGCTCGATCACGCACGCGGCGACGAGCGCCATGATCGCGACGAACGATTCCATCAGCATCGCGCCGTAGCCGATGAAGCGCGCGTTGGTTTCGTTGTCGATCAGCTTCGGCGTCGTACCCGACGAGATCAGCGCGTGGAAGCCCGACACCGCGCCGCACGCGATCGTGATGAACAGGAACGGGAACAGGTTGCCCGACCAGACCGGGCCCGTGCCGTCGACGAACTTCGTCAGCGCGGGCATCTTCAGTTCCGGCGCGACGATCAGGATGCCGATCGCGAGACCGACGATCGTGCCGACCTTCAGGAACGTCGACAGATAGTCGCGCGGCGCGAGCAGCAGCCACACCGGCAGCACCGATGCGATGAAGCCGTAGCCGATCAGGATCCAGGTGAGTTGCGTGCCGCTGAACGTGAACCAGGCGGCGAGCGTCGGCGAGTCGTGCACGTGCTGGCCGTACGCGATCGACGCCATCAGCAGCACGAAGCCGATGATCGACACTTCGCCGATGCGGCCCGGCCGGATGAAGCGCGTATAGACGCCCATGAACAGCGCGATCGGAATCGTCGCGGCGACGGTGAACGTGCCCCACGGCGAATTGGTCAGCGCCTTCACGACGATCAGCGCGAGCACGGCGAGGATGATCACCATGATCAGGAACGCGCCGAACAGCGCGATCACGCCGGGCACCGTGCCGAGTTCCATCTTGACGAGATCGCCGAGCGAGCGGCCGTCGCGGCGCGTCGAGATGAACAGCACGATGAAGTCCTGCACCGCACCGGCGAACACGACGCCGGCCAGGATCCACAGCATGCCGGGCGTATAGCCCATCTGCGCGGCGAGCACGGGCCCGACGAGCGGCCCGGCGCCGGCGATCGCGGCGAAGTGATGGCCGAACAGCACGTACTTGTTGGTCGGCACGTAGTCGAGGCCGTCGTTGTACTTGACGGCCGGCGTCATCCGCAGGCCGTCGAGCTGCATGACCTTGCTGGCGATGAAGCGGCTGTAGAAGCGATATGCGATCAGATACACGCAGACTGCGGCGATCACGATCCACAACGCGCTGACGCGCTCGCCGTGTGCGAGTGCGATCGTCCCGAACGCGAACGCGCCTAGCAGCGCGACCGCGATCCAGATCAGGGTGCTGGATGCCCGATTCATGGCGTCTCCTAGTCTCCTATTTGGTTCTCGATTGAGCGCGGCGGCACACCGCGCCCACGTGACGTCAAAGCGTCGCGCCCCGGTCCTGGGCGGCCGGGGCAGTGGGTCGTAGTATTCCGGCGGCGCGCATGGCTTACAAGCGGACAACTACGTACCGCCTCTACGTAGAAATACGTAGCGCGTAGATGCGGCCTTCATGTCGCGTCCCGCGCAGAGGCCCGTAAAATACGACGTCGGCCGACGCGCGGCGCGCGTTCGCGCCGGCTTGCGCAACGCCCCACTCTTCGACGGCAGGAAACATGGAGCTACGCCATCTGCGGTATTTCGTTGCGGTCGCCGAGGAGCGCAGCTTCACGCGCGCCGCGCAACGCCTGCATATCGCGCAGCCGCCGTTGAGCCGGCAGATCCAGCAGCTCGAACAGCTGCTCGACGTGCAGCTGTTCGAACGCAATTCGCGCCCGCTCAAGCTCACGGAGACGGGGCGCTTCTTCTATCAGCATGCGGCGCAGCTGCTCGCGCAAACCGCCGAACTCGAATCGATGACGCGCCGCGTCGGCAAGATCGAGCGCAGCCTGTCGGTCGGCTTCGTCGGCTCGACGCTGTACGGGATGCTGCCGAAGATCATCCGCCGCTATCGCCAGCAATACGCGGAAGTCGAGCTGAGCCTGCACGAAATGTCGACGATGGATCAGATCAAGGCGCTGAAGGAAGGCCGGATCGACGTCGGATTCGGCCGCATCCGCCTCGAGGATCCGAGCATTCGGCGCGTCGTGCTGCGCGAGGAGCGGCTGATCGCGGCGCTGCCGCTCGGCCATCCGCTGTGCGACGCGAAGCCGGTGCTGTCGCTGCACGATCTGCTGAAGGAAACGCTGATCATCTTCCCGAAGGCGCCGCGGCCGAGCTATGCCGATCAGGTGCTTGCCGCGTTCCACGACCGTTCGCTGAAACCGGCGCGCGTGATCGAGACGCGCGAGCTGCAGATCGCGCTCGGGCTCGTCGCGGCCGGCGAAGGCGTGTCGATCGTGCCGAAGAGCGTGTACGGGCTGAAACGCGACGACATCGCCTACAAGGATCTCGACGACGCGAAGCTCGTGTCGCCGATCATCATGAGCATGCGGATGCTCGACCAGTCCGAGGACATCGAGCGCATGCTGCAGCTGATCTACGATCTGTACGACGAGCAGGGAATGGAATACATGACGCCGTCGGAGCACGAACCGACGGCGCGGCGCGGGCCGGCGCCGGACTGAACGGGCGGACGCCCGTTCGCGTCGTCAGCGGTTCGCCGGTGCGAGATCGGCGCCCGGCGTGCGGCCGAGACGCAGCCCGAACGCGGCGAGCGCGGCACCCGCGAGCGGCACCGCCAGCGCGGTGAAGAAGCCGGGCGCAGCGCCCCACGCGAGAAACGTGCCGCCGATCGCCGAGCCCGCAATCGCGCCTGCACGCCCCATTCCGATCGCCCAGCCTGTCGCCGTCGCGCGCAGCGCAGTCGGATACGCACCGACGATCAGATAGTTGAGCGCGATCTGCTGGCCGCCGATCCCGAAGCCGGCCGCGCCGACGAGCACGAACACGAGCGTCCAGTTCGTGCCGGCCTGGCCGAGCGCGAGCGCGACCGCGATACCGAACGCGAACATCGCGCACAGCAGGTTGCGCACGTTCACGCGCGGCAGCACGATCGACAGCGGAATCGCGCAGACGATGAACACCGCGTTCACGATCACGGTGCCGACCGGCGCCTGCTGCGCGGTCAGGCCGGCCGCCTTCAGCACGGTCGGCAGCCACGACAGCAGCATGAACCATGCGATCCAGTTCAGCAGATAGATGGCCCAGATGCCGAGCGTCCGGCGCGCGTAGCCGTTGCGGAGCAAGGCGCCGACGCTCGCCTTCGCGCTCGCTTCGTCGGGCACCGTGAAGCGTACGTCGGCCGGCAGCGGCTGCGTCGCGATTTTCGACAGCGTCGCACGCACGCGCTGTCGCGCACGCGCATCGTCGCGCGATGCCAGATAGCAGAGCGATTCCGGCAGCAGCAGCGCGACTGCGCCGAGCATCGCGAGCGGCACGCCGCCGCCCACCGCGAAAATGCCCTGCCAGCCGATCGCCGGCAGCATCCGCGCGGCCAGCAGCCCGCCGAGCATCGCGCCTGCGGGCAGCCCGAGCAGCACGCCGGTCATCACGGCGCCGCGCAGCCGCGCGGGGCAGTATTCGGCCGCGAGCGCGAGCAGCACCGGCGTACAGCCGCCCATCCCGAGCCCGGCAATGAACCGCAGGACGAGAATCTGCGACGGACTGCTCGCCCACGCGGTCGCGAGCGTCGCCGCGCCGAACAGCGCGAGCCCGATCATGATCGCGGGCCGGCGCCCGATGCGATCGCCGACGAGGCCGAGCGTCATCGCGCCGATCGTCATGCCGACGATCCCCGCGGTAAGGATCGGCGCGAGCGCGCCGGACGGCAACGCGAACGACGCGAGAATCGCGGGGCCGGTAAACGCGATCGCCTGCGTGTCGAAGCCGTCGAGCAGCGCGATCAGCACGCACAGCGCGAGCACGCGAATCTGGAACGCGCCGAGCGGCGCATCGTCGATCCACGCGGGGATCGAGCGGGTGGCGGAAGCCGTCATCGAGGGGAGTCTCCTGAGTCCGGGCGCGACGACGGCCCGGTTCGTTTTTGTCCGTCGTGGTCGAATGCCGTCCGCGCACTCAGCGCGACAACACCGCCACGGCCTTGATCTCGACGATATAGCCCGGCGCGCCGCCGAGCATGTGCGCGCCGACCGCCGTCCACGCGGGCAGCGGATCGGCGGTGAAGTAGCGGTTGCGCACCTGCATGAACAGCGGCAGATCGCGCATGTCGGTATGGAACGTGGTTAGATCGACGACGTCGGCGAGCGATGCGCCGGCCGCCTCCAGCACGTAGCGCAGATTCTCGAATGCCTGCACGATCTGCGCCTCGCGGCCGTCGACCAGCTGCATCGACCGGTCGCGCCCGATCTGCCCCGACACATAGATCGTGTCGCCGACCTGAATCGCCGGTGCATAGCCGATCTGTTCGTAGACGGCCTCCATTCCTGCGGGCACGATGGCCTTGCGCTGCTGCATCGATGTCTCCTCGTCCGGCGTATGTGCCGGCTGCGATGATGGAATGCGCGCCGCCGATCGACGGCGCGCGTACGTGCATGACGCGTGCGCGTCAGCCGTTGTCGCCGCCCGCGACGGGCAGCACGGTGCCGGTGATGTAGCTCGCCTCGTCCGAGGCGAGGAACAGGATCGGCGCGATCTGCTCGTCGAGCGTGCCGTAGCGCTTGAAGAACGTCGATTCGGTGACCTGCTTCACCGCCTCGCTCATCCACGCCTGCTCCTGCTCGCTGTCGCCGGCCGCATTGCGCGGCACGCGGCGCGGCGGCGCGGTCGTGCCGCCCGGCGCCGTCGCGACGACGCGGATGTTGTGCTCGCCGTATTCCATCGCGAGCGCCTGCGTCAGCGCATTGACGCCGCCCTTCGCGGCCGAGTACGGCACGCGGCGAATGCCGCGCGTCGCGTTCGACGACACGTTGACGATCGTGCCGCGCCCGCGTTCGAGCAGATACGGCAGCACCGCGTGGCACGCGTAGAGCGTCGGCATCAGCGAACGGCGAATCTCGGCGTCGATCTGCGCGGGCTCGAATTCGGCGAACGGACGCATCCGGATCGCACCGCCAACGCCGTTGATCAGCACGTCGATCGCGCCGAACCGGCTGGCGGCGAACGCCATCGTCGCGCGCGCGCCTTCGTAGGTTTCGAGATCGGCGACGAAGCCGGCCGCGCGGTCGGTGCCCGCTTCGGCCGCCACGTCGGCGACGAACTCGGCGCGATCGACGAACAGCACTTGACCGCCTTCGGCCGCGGCGCGCAGCGCGACGCCGCGACCGATTCCCTGCGCGGCGCCGGTAACGACGAGGGTCTTGCCAGCGAATCGTTGCATGGTCATGCCGCCTTTGCCGTCACGTTCGGCGTGAACTTCTCGTAGTGGAAGCTGTTCGGCTTCACGCCCGTGTCGTCGAAATGCTTGCGCACCGCGTCGACCATCGGTGGCGGGCCGCACAGATAGACGTCGACGTCGCCGTCGTTCAGCGCATCGGCCGGAATGTGTTGGGTGACCCAGCCCTTGCGCGGGTGGCTCGACGCGTCGTCGGCGACCACCGTCGCGTAGCTGAAGTTCGGCAGCCTAGCGACGTACGCGTCGATCGCGTCGACCTGCACGAGATCGAGATCGCGCGTCACGCCGTAGACGAGATGGATCTTCTGCTGCGACGCGGCGCGCGCCAGCACTTCGAGCATCGACAGGAACGGCGCGAGCCCCGTGCCGCCTGCCAGGAACAGCAGCGGCCGCTGCACGTCGCGCAGATAGAAGCTGCCGAGCGGCCCGTGCAGGTCGAGCTTGTCGCCCGGCCGCGCCGTCTCGAGCCAGGTGCTCATCACGCCGCCCGGAATCTTCTTGATCAGGAAGCTGACCTTCGTCTCGCCGGGCGCCGAGGAGAACGAATAGGACCGATGCTGGCCGCTGCCCGGCACGTCGATGTTCACGTACTGGCCCGGCAGGAACACCGGTGCGTCGGCGGCCGCGTCGATGTCGACTTCGAGCACGATCGCCGCGTCGTTGTGCGGTTCGATCTTCGCGACGGTCGCCGCGAACCGGCTGTTGCCGGTCTTGCACGCCGTCGACGACGTCGGCACCGCGATCACGCAGTCGCTCTGCGGCACCATCTGGCACGTGAGCACGAGGCCTTCGTCCTTCTCGTCCTCGGTCAGCGCGTCGTCGATGTAGTCGTCGCCGAGGTCGTAGCGGCCGCTTTCGGCGCGGCACTTGCAGGTGCCGCACACGCCGTCCGAACAATCCATCGGCAGGTTGATGCGCGCACGAAATGCCGCATCGAGCACCTTCTCGCCGGCCTTGCATTCGATGAAGCGCGTGACGCCGTCCTCGAAGTTCAGTGCAATCTTGTAGCTGGACATGGAACGCTCCTCCATTCCGTTTTCGATATCAGGCGTCAGACGTGATAGACGTCGAGCACCTGGCGGATGTAGTCGTTCTTCAGCACGATCTTCTTGTACGAGATCAGCAGCGCGTCGCCGACCTTGCGCAGCGTGACGAACATCGTGCCGAAGAAATGATCGGTGACGCGGTAGCGATGATTAAGCGTGTGGAAGTTGTAGCGCACGTCCACTTCGTCGCCGCGTTCGGCCAGCACCTCGACGTTCGTCACGCTGTGGCTCGTACGCGGCTCCGGCGTCGATGCGCCGCTGCGCTCGGTCTTGATGCGGAACACGCGATCCTCGAGGCCGCCGCGATCGGGGTAGTACATCAGCGAGATCTGGCTTTCGTGATCGTCCGTCAGGCGATCGTCGTCGTCCCACGCGGGCATCCAGTACGTGACGTCGTCGGTGTAGCAGGTCAGCCACTCGTCCCACTGACGATCGTCGAGCAGGCGCGCCTCGCGGTACAGCGTCGCGCAGATGGTGTGGTAATCGAAGCTCATGACAGCGCCTCCTCGCGTTCCTGCTTCAGCGCGTCACGCATCACGCGCACCCAGTATTCGTGCTGGCACACGAACAGCCCTTCGTCTTCGCTGCGCTCGCCCGAGATCAGCGGCTTCAGCCCCATCTTCGTCGCGTTCTCGTCCGGCCCTTCGATCCAGAGCGGCGCGCCGCGCGACAGGTCGTTCCACAGCGACGTGATGCCCGCATAGCCGGCCTGGCATGCGCGAAACTCCTCGAGATCGTCCGCGGTGCCCATGCCCGACACGTTGAAGAAGTCCTCGTACTGGCGGATGCGCAGCGCGCGGTCTTCCGCGCTTTCGCCCTTCGGCGCGAAGCAGAAGATCGTCACTTCGGTCTTGTCGACGGAGAGCGGCCGCACGACGCGAATCTGCGTGCTGAACTGGTCCATCAGGAACACGTTCGGATACACGCACAGGTTGCGCGTCTGGTTCACGATGAAATCGGCGCGCACCTCGCCGACGCGCGCACGAATCTCGTCGCGGTGCCGGTAGACGGGACGCACTTCCGGGTTCATCGTCTTCGTCCACAGCAGGATGTGGCCGTGGTCGAACCCGTACACGCCGGCGACCGAGCGGCTCCAGCTGTTCGCGTCGACCGCCTTCGTGCCGTCTTCCTTGCGCCGGCCCATCGTCGCCGCGTAGTTCCAGTGAACGGTGCTGACGTGATAGCCGTCGCAGCCGTTCTCCATCTGCATCTTCCAGTTGCCCTCGTAGATGTAGGAGGAATTGCCGCGCAGCACTTCGAGGCCGTTCGGCGCCTGGTCGACGATCTGGTCGATGATCACGCGCGCTTCGCCGAGATAGTCTTCGAGCGGCAGCACGTCGGCATTGAGGCTGCCGAACAGGAAGCCGCGATAGTTCTCGAAGCGCGCGACCTTCTTCAGGTCGTGCGAGCCGTTCGTGTTGAACTGCACCGGATACTCGGTCGTCTTCTCGTCCTTCACCTTCAGCAGCTTGCCGCTGTTCGAGAACGTCCAGCCGTGGAACGGGCACGTAAAGCTGCCCTTGTTGCCGTGCTTGCGGCGGCACAGCATCGCGCCCTTGTGCGCGCACGCGTTGATCACGGCATGCAGCTCGCCGTTCTTGTCGCGCGTGATCACGATCGGCTGGCGGCCGATCCATGTCGTGTAGTAGTCGTTGTTGTCGGGGATCTGGCTTTCGTGCGCGAGATACACCCAGTTGCGCTCGAAGATGTGCTTCATCTCGAGCTCGAACAGCGCGTCGTTCGTGAAGATGTCGCGGCGGCAGCGGTACAGGCCGGCAGCCTTGTCGTCCTGTACGGCGGACGACAGCAGTTGGTCGAGTGCGTTCGCTTGGTCGAAATTGGCGGACATGGCGGTTCCTCCCATGCACGCGCCGGCGTGCATCGGTGTCGAAAGAGGGGGCGCGGGAGCCGCGCGGCGCAGCGCCGCCGCGGCGCCGGGGCGTTACGCGTCGGCGGACGCGCGCGGACGATGGACGACCTGGTTGTCGCGGCCGTCGAGCAGCGGCGTCAGCACGATGTCGAACTCGATTTCCTTGTACGCATCGCTCTTCATGCCGAGCGCGGCGCCGCCGGTCTTGTCGACCACGTGCGGAATCAGTTCCTCGCGCGTCGCGTATGCGAAGTCGTCCCAGATCAGCGGGTCGCCTTCGATGTTGAACTGCGTCGTGAGCTTGCGATGGCCGTCGCCGGACACGAAGAAGTGCACGTGCGCCGGGCGGTTGCCGTGGCGGCCGAGGCCGTTCAGCAGCTGCTGCGTCGCGCCTTGCGGCGGGCAGCCGTAGCCGACCGGCATCAGCGTGCGGAATTCGTACTTGCCGTCGGCATCGGTGCGCACCGCGCCGCGCAGGTTGAACGCGGTCTGCGCGCCGGTCGGGTCGAAGTGCGAGTAGAAGCCCTTCGAGTTCGCGTGCCAGCATTCGACGAGCGCGCCGGCGAGCGGCTTGCCGTCGGTGCCCGTCACGGTGCCGCGGATCACGAGCGGGCCCGCGTCGGCATCGTCGTCGAGATCGATCTTCGCGACGCCGTCGCGCACGGGCGCGCCTGCCACGTACAGCGGCCCTTCGATCGTGCGCGGCGTGCCGCCGTCGAGGCCGGCCGCGCGGTCGGCCGCATCCATCCGGATGTCCAGATACTTCTCGAGCCCGATGCCGGCCGCGAGCAGCGCCGCTTCGCCGTCCTGGCCGAGCTTGTTCAGATAGTTGACGCCGGCCCAGACTTCGTCGGGCGTGATGTCGAGATCGTCGATCGCCTTGAACAGGTCGCTCAGCAGACGATGCACGATCTGGCGAAAGCGCGCGTTGCCGGCGTCGCCGTTCAGGTTCGCGGCGGCCTTCAGCAGATCCTGCACTTCCTTCGTATCGAATACCTTGACGCTCATGATGGTGTCTCCACGTGTGTTTTAGGAAAAATCGACCGGCGCTCGCGCGGCATCGCGCGGCCGGCTCAGAGGTCGTCTTCGCGAACCGACGACGGGTGGCGACACAACGGCGTCACCGAAATCTTCATGTACGGAAACAGCGGCAGCTGCGTCAGGATGTCGTGCAGCTCGGCGTTGTCCGCGACGTCGAAAATGCTGTAGTTCGCGTATTCGCCGACCACGCGCCAGATGTGGCGCCACTTGCCGCTGCGCTGCAGCGTCTGCGAATACGCCTTCTCGCGCGCCTTGATCTCGTCGGCCACGCCGGCCGGCATGTCGGCCGGCAGATTGACGTCCATTCGTACGTGGAAAAGCATCGTGATGATCCTGATACGTGTGTGGGGAATCGGGTTAGCGGACGACCTTCGTCAGCCCGTCGCGCGTAAACCGCGCGACCTTCTCGTCGTCGAGCTCGATGCCGAGGCCCGGGCCGCTCGGCACGGTCAGCTCGAACTCGCTGTAGTCGAGCGGCGTCGCGAGAATTTCTTCGGTGATCAGCAGCGGCCCGAACAGCTCGGTGCCCCACTGCAAGTTCGCGAAGCTCGCGAACAGATGCGCGGACGCAACCGTGCTCACCGCGCCTTCGAGCATCGTGCCGCCGTAGAGCTCGATGCCGGCCGCATCGGCGATCGTCGCCACGCGCTGCGCGGCGAACAGCCCGCCGCTCTGTTCGATCTTGATCGCGAAGACGTCGGCGCCGTGCTGCTTCGCGATGTCGAACGCGCTGTCCGGGCCCTGCAGGATTTCGTCGGCCATCAGCGCGACGGGGAAGCGGCGCATCAGCCGTGCGAGCGCGGCGGCCGATGCGACGGGCTGCTCGACCAGTTCGCAGCCGGCGTCCGCGAGCGCCGGCAGTGCGCGTGCGGCCTGCGTCTCGCTCCACGCCATGTTCACGTCGACGCGCACCGCCGCGCGATCGCCGAGTGCCTTCTTGATCGCGGCGACGTGGCGGATGTCGGCATCGAGCGCCTTCGCGCCGATCTTCAGCTTGAACACGTTGTGCCGGCGCACGTCGAGCATGTGCTCGGCCTCGTCGATGTCGCGCGCGGTGTCGCCCGATGCCAGCGTCCACGCGACCGGCAGGCGCTCGCGGCGGCGTCCGCCGAGCAGCTCGCTCACCGGCACGCCGAGACGCTTGCCGTGCGCGTCGAGCAGCGCCGTTTCGAGCGCGCTTTTCGCGAAATGGTTGACCTTCACGAGCTTGCCGACATACGCCATCAGCGCCTGGATGCGCGTCGCGTCGCGGCCGATCATCGCCGGCGCGAAGTACGTGTCGATCGCGAGCTTCATCGCTTCGGGACTTTCCGGGCCGTAGGCCATCCCCGCGATCGTCGTGCCTTCGCCGATGCCCGTCACGCCGTCGCTGCAGAACACCTTCACCAGCATCAGCGTCTGGCCATGCATGGTCGCGACCGACAGCTTGTGCGGACGGATCGTCGGCAGATCGACGAGCCGGGTTTCGATGCGTTCGATGGTGATCATGGGATACGTCGTGTATGTGGGGTGCTTGGACCGATTTATACGTCTCGCCCAAATGCAGCGTCCAATACTTTTGGACACCCCTATCCATACCTGCTGGGTATTCGATATTCGGCTCCGCATCGGAATGACCGTGTTTTCCATACCTCACAAGATTGGTCGGACGACCGGGGAGCCGCGTCGGAGCGAGGTTCGCGACAAGTCGGCTGGCGCGGCGACGACGCGCCCGACGGCGCCGGTCCGATGGCCCGCAGCGGCAGGAAAAACGCGCACGACGATGCGCGATCAGGGTTTTCCTGAGGGGAAATGGCGGCACCGGCGCGGCCGGTCCGACGGCAATCGCGTTGCTCGCGGAGCCGATGAAGTTGTCTGCGGCCTGAATCGAATCGGTGAAGATGCCGCGGGCATGCGCGCGCATGCCGCTCGGCGGGCGCGGTGCGCGCGACGACGTCGCGCAGTCGATCGCGTCGCTTGCGTCGCCGCAAGCGGCATGGATGAGAGGACAGAGAGTGACGGACGACGGCGGGCTCGATGCACGGCAACCGCCGCGACGTCGCGCGACGCGCGTGCAGACCCGCGCCGCACGCGCGGCGCCCGGCGCGCGACACGCGGCGCATCACGCCACGGGCGCACGCGGACGCGCGAGGATCAGTGCTTGTCGTCGACCTTCTTCGGCTTCGGCGGCGACGGCACCTTCGCGTACTGGAATGCCGGCGTCGCCTTCAGCGCGTCCTTCGTCGCGCCGGGCAGATAGATGTTGCCGCTGCGCACGTCGAGCGACGCGATCGGCACCGCGACGTCGTGCGCGGCGACACCGAGGAAGCCGCCGGCCGAGACGATCGCCGCCGACACGGAGCCGTCGGGTGCGACGATCAGGTCGCGCACGGTACCGACCTTCTGGCTCTGATCGTTGTAGACGGCTTTGCCGAGCACGCTCTTCTTCACGCTCCAGCCTTCCAGCAGCGCCTGCGATTGCTCGACGGTCACGCTGAGCGGCTGCGCGCCGGCGATCTGCGCGTGCGCGCTCACGCTCGATGCGAGGACGGCCACTGCGACGAGGGTCTTGTAGAACGCCATGCTTGTTTGCTCCGTTGAATGAGGAACGCTTCTGGCAGCAAAACCCGGACCGCGCCGGCAATCCGCGATACGGACCGCCGCCGCGACACCGGGCTTCGCCGAGGGATCGGCGGCACGGCCGCGCCGCCGCGTGCAGGTATCGAAGGGGCCGGGATCGCGGGCCGTCGATACGTCGCACGGCCCATGTTAGCGTCTGCGCGAAAGCGCTGCAGCGAGCACGATGTCGCAGTGCGCGCGCACCGTCACGCGTTGCGTGCGAACACGCGGCGATGACGCACGGCTTCGGCGAGCACGTCGAGCACGGGTTCGGTCTGCGCCCAGCTCAGGCATGCATCGGTGATCGACACGCCGTACTTCAACGGCACGCCGGGCTTCAGATCCTGACGGCCGGCTTCGAGATGGCTCTCGATCATCACGCCGACGATGCGGTGCTCGCCCTGCGACAGCTGGCGCGCGAGATCCTGCGCGACCTCGATCTGCCGCTCGTGCGACTTGTTCGAATTCGCATGCGAGCAGTCGACCATCACCTGCTCGCGCAGGCCCGCCGCGCGCAGCACGGCGCAGCTCGCGTCGACGTGCGCCGCGTCGTAGTTCGGGCCGTTCTTGCCGCCGCGCAAAATCACATGAACGTCGTCGTTGCCGCGCGTCTCGAAGATCGCGGCCATGCCCATCTTCGTCATCCCCATGAACGCATGGCTCGCGCGCGCGGCGACGATCGCGTCCGACGCGACCTGCACGCCGCCGTCGGTGCCGTTCTTGAAGCCGATCGGGCAGCTGAGCCCCGACGCGAGCTGACGATGGCTCTGGCTCTCGGTCGTGCGTGCGCCGATCGCACCCCACGCGATCAGGTCCGCGATGTACTGCGGGCTCAGCAGATCGAGGAATTCGGTCGAGGCGGGCAACCCGAGCGCGTTGATGTCGAGCAGCAGTTGCCGCGCGGCCCGCAGCCCTTCGTTGATGCGGAAGCTGCCGTCGAGACGCGGATCGTTGATGTAGCCCTTCCAGCCGACCGTCGTGCGCGGCTTCTCGAAGTACACGCGCATCGTGATCAGGAGATCGTCCTTCAGCGCATCGGCAGCGGCCTTCAGGCGGCGGGCGTAGTCGAGCGCCTGGTCGTGATCGTGGATCGAGCACGGGCCGACGACGAGCAGCAGCCGATCGTCGCGGCCGTGCAGGATGTCGCCGATCGCCTTGCGCGTATCTTCGACGAGCGTCTGCGTGGCCGCCGGCACCGGCAGTTCGTCGAGCAGCAGCGCCGGCGAAATCAGCGGACGCACGGCGCCGATACGGACGTCGTCGATGCGCGTCGTATCGAGCGTCGCGTCGGCGACGCCGACCTCGCGATCGTGCGTGGGATTGTCGAGCTTCTGCATGGGAATTCTCCGCGGGCGTCTGGATGGATCGGCAGGCTCGATTATGGCACCCGCGTCGGGCGTCAGTTCGCGTCGCCCGGCGCGTCGGCGTCGATCCCGAGTTCGGACGCCATGCGGCGCACCAGCGCGTTCAGCCGCGCGACTTCGTCCGCGAGACGCTTCTGCTCCGCCTTCAGCGCCTCGAACTCGGACGGCGCCACGGCCTCCCCGCCGCCGCCGTCCGCGCCCGCGAATTCGCCGACGTTGACGTCGCCGCACAGCAGATGCATCCAGCGGTTCTCGCGTGCGCCGGGCGCGCGCGGCAGCCGCACGACGAGCGGCGGCTCGCGCGTCGCGAGTTCGTCGAGAAACGCCTCGACCGACGAGATGTCGGCGAAGCCGTGCAGCCGCGCGCTGTTCAGCCGCAGTTCGGCCGCCGTCTGCGGGCCGCGCAGCATCAGCACCGTCAGCAGCGCGATCGCCTGGCTCGGAATGCCGAGCACGCGGTTCAGGTTGTGTTCGAAACGCGGCACGCGGCTGCTGCTGCCCTCGAACACGAGGCTCAGATGCTTGAGCGCGTCGAGCGCCGTCGTCACTTCGTCGTCGGTCACGTTCATCACCGGCGCGCGCGCGGTCTTCTGGTTGCAGCCCGCGGTCAGCGCATTCAGCGACAGCGGATAGGTATCCGGCACCGTGTGCTGCTTCTCGACGAGCACGCCGAGAATGCGGGCCTCGAGGGGCGTGAGTTCGCGAAGGGCGCGTGGCGTGGGCGTATCCGGCGTGGTGTTCATGAGTGGCGTCGCGGCAGCAGCAGAGAGGAATCGGTTCGATGCGCGTCCGGCAGGCGGACGGGTGACGCATATGATAGCTCGCGGCGAAGCGCGCTCGCGCAGGCACGCGTGCCGCGTTTGCGCGTCGCGCGGTGCGGCGCTACGATAGCCGTTCATCCGGATTTCCACGACGCGATGCGACGCAGCCGGCCGGCGCGCGCCCCGTACCGTTTCGTTTTCGCGCGACGCCGCCGCGCGTGCGCGCTCCACGCTCTTCATCGTTCACCGACATGACTTCATCCGCCAGCGCGCCGAACGTGCGCGCCATCGTCACCGGTCACACGCGCGGGCTCGGCGCCGCGCTCGCCACGCAATTGCTCGATCAGGGCATCGCCGTGCTCGGCGTGTCGCGCAGCCGACATCCGTCGCTCGCGGCCGCGTCGCACGCGCAGTTCGCCGAGATCGAGCTCGACCTGTCGGACGCGGCCGCCGTCGCCGCGTGGCTCGCCGGCGATACGCTGCGACGCTTCGTCGATGGCGCATCGCTCGTGCTGCTGTTCAACAACGCGGGGATCGTCGATCCGATCGGCCCGCTCGACGTGCAGGACGCGAACACGGTCGCACGCGCCGTCAACCTCAACGTCGCGGCGCCGCTGATGCTGTCGGCCGCGCTCGCGCAAGCCGTCTCGGCGCCGACGGAGTGCCGGATCGTGCACGTGTCGAGCGGCGCCGCACGCAATGCCTACGCGGGCTGGAGCGTCTATTGCGCGACCAAAGCCGCGCTCGATCACCATGCGCGCGCGGTCGCGCTCGACGCGAATCGCGCGCTGCGGATTGGCAGCGTCGCGCCGGGCGTCGTCGACACCGGCATGCAGGCGACGATCCGCGCGACCGGCGACGACCGCTTTCCGATGCGCGACAAGTTCGAGCAGTTGAAGGCGAGCGGCGCGCTGTCGACGCCCGAGGCGGCCGCGCGGCAGCTGATCCGCTACGCGCTGAGCGACGCGTTCGGCGCGACGCCGACGGCCGACGTGCGCGAACTGCCGGCCGCCTGATCCGCTAGAATCCGTCGATCGCCTTTGCCCGAGAGTTCCCCGATGGTCATGAAGACCACCGCGCCGTTCCAGCAGATCAAGACGCTCGTTCGCCAGAAAACCGAAGCGGGCGAATGGCGGCCGGGCGACCGCATTCCGTCCGAACTCGATCTCGCCGCGCAGTTCGGCGTCGCGCGCATGACGGTCAACCGCGCGCTGCGCGAACTGACCGAGGAAGGCGTGCTGAAGCGGATCGCGGGCGTCGGCACGTTCGTCGCCGAATCGAAGCCGCAGTCGAACCTGCTGATGATCGCGCATATCCGCGACGAGATCCGCGCGCGCGGGCACGCGTACCGATGCCGCGTGCTGAGCCAGTCGCGCGAGCCGGCGTCGTTCGACGTCGCCGCGGCGTTCGGGCTGCCGGTCAATACGCCGGTGTTTCATGTGGTGTGCGTGCACGAGGAAAACGGCCGCCCGATCCAGCTCGAGGACCGCTACGTGAATCCCGCCGCCGCGCCCGCATTCATCGATCAGGACTTCAGCCAGGAACCGCCGTCCGAGTATCTGTACAACAACGTGTCGCACGACGAGCTCGAGATCGAGCACGTCGTCGACGCGTCGCTGCCGACGGCCGAGCAGGCGCGGCTGCTCGACATGCGCGCGGACGAACCGTGCCTGACGCTCACGCGCCGTACGTGGACGAAGGGCGTGCCCGTCACGTTCGTGCACTTCCTGCATCCGGGCAACCGCTATCGGCTCGGTTCGCGCTTCAAGCCCGGCGCGGGGCGCCGCCAGACCTGAGCGCACGCGGCCGCGTGGGTGCCGCACGCATCGCGTGCGCGCGCGCGTTCGCGTTCAGATCGCGCTCGCCTGTCCCGCCTCGCGCGACCACACGATCGGAAACAGCGGATGCGCGAGCGGCGCGCCGTCCGGCAGTTCGTCGGCGAGACCGGGGAAGTCCGGCGAGGTCTTCCAGCGACGCGCCGCGTGACGGATGTCGTCGCCGACGAAGCGGATCGAGAACGCGCGCCGCCGGTTGCGCGTGCCGCCCGACGCATGCAGCGTCAGCATCCGGAAGCAGACCATGTCACCGGGCTCGAGCGCCCAGCGACGGATCGGGAACGCGGCGCGGTCGGCTTCGATGTCCGGCAAGTCCGCGAGGCTGCCTTCCGGAAACCACTTCGCTTCCTTGTCCATGAACGTGCGCGGCATCAGCCACGGCCCGCGATGCGAGCCCGCGACGAACTCGAGCGTCGACTCGAGCGGCACCGGATCGACGGGAATCCACATGCTGACGTTGTCGTCGCCTTCGATGTTGTAGTACGGCTGATCCTGATGCCACGGCGTGCGCTGTCGCGTGCCGGGCTCCTTCACGAGCAGATGGTCGTGATGCAGCCGCACGGTCGCGGTGCCCATCAGCGCGGCCGCGACCGACGGCGCCGGCGAACGCACGATGAACTGCCGATACGCGTCGTTGTGCTGCCAGTTGCAGAAATCCTCGAAGAACCAGCCCGGATCGTCGGAGCGGCTCGCGACCTTCGCGCGTGCGCTCGGATGCGCGAGGTTCTCGTCGATGCCGGCGCGCAGCGCGGCCACTTCGTCCGGCGAAAAGATGCCGCGGATGCATACCGCGCCATCGGTGCTGAACGCTTCGATCAGGTCGGGCGTCACGGCTTGCGCGACACGCTCGGAGATGCTCGTCGTCATGATCTGCCTGCAGTCGGTTGAATGCGCGCCGCTTACTGCTTTGCGCCGTAGATGTCGAAGTCGAAGTATTTCGCGGCGATCTTCTGGTAGGTGCCGTTCGCGCGAATCGCCGCGATCGCGTCGTTCAGCCGCGACTTGAGCGCCGCATCGCCCTTGCGCAGCCCCATCGCGACGCCGAAGCCCGTGATCCGCGAGTCGGTGATGTCGTCGCCGGCGAACGCGAAGTGCTTGCCGCGCTCGGTCTTCAGAAACGAATAGCCGGCCTGCGTCTTGTCCTGGAACGTCGCGTCGAGGCGGCCGTTCACGAGATCCTGATACACCTGGTCCTGGTTCTGGTACGTGACGATCGTCACGCCCTTCGGCGCCCATTCGGCCTTCGCGTACATGTCCTGCGTCGTGCCCTGGATGATCCCGACGCGCTTGCCCGCGAGCGACGCGGCCGTCGACTGCAGCTTCGAGCCGGCCGGCGCGACGAGCGCGGCCGGCGACGCGTAGAGCTTGTTCGAGAAGTCGATCTGCTTCAGCCGTTCTTCGGTTGCCGTCATCGCCGACATGATCACGTCGAACTTGCGCGCGCGCAGCGCCGGAATCATCCCGTCGAAGTTCTGCTCGACCCATACGCATTTGGCATGCAGCTGCACGCAGATCGCGTCGCGCAGGTCGATGTCGAAGCCGCTCAGCGAGCCGTCCGGCTGTTTCGCCTCGAACGGCGGATACGTCGGGTCGATGCCCCAGCGGATCGTCGACGTGTCCTGCGCGAACGACACGAGCGGCGCGCAGGCGAGTGCAGTGGCGAGAAGCTTGGCAATCCGGTTCATGGCAGATCCTTTGGGTCTCGACGCGGCGCGCAGGCGCGCGACGTCCGGTGGATACGCCGCGCCGGATGCCGGCGCGGTGCGCGAAACAGGGAACTTCGATGACGTGCGGCGCAGTCTAGACCGCCGATTTTCGGTGCGCAAGACGGGAGCGACGCGCCCGCGCGGGGCTCTATGCGACGAGCGTTCGGTCGCGTGCGGGAAGTCGGATTGATTGGCGTTTGTTATCCGAACTTGAGCGGGACTTAGTCGCACTTTCCATGTTTACCCTGCCCTCTGTTCGACAGCGCACTCCCGGTTTTTTTCGGCTGCCGGCTTGCGACAGATGTCTATACCGCCCGCGAGCAATCGCGCCCGCTCCGGCGAAACCGCGATTGCCGGGCGTGGCGGCGCATGTTAAAAGTCGTCCCCCGCATTCGGAAACGCAATGCTCGCCCCATCAGAAGTGCAGAAATGAATAGACCTTTGTTCGACCTCGACCTGCTTCGCGCGCTCGTGATGGTCGCCGATTGCGGCAGCTTTACGGCCGCGTCCGCGCGGCTGCACTCGACGCAGTCGACGGTGAGCCAGAAGGTGCGGCGACTCGAGGAAATCGCGGGGCATCGCCTGCTCGATCGCGGCACGCGCGACGTGCGGCCGACCGATGCGGGCGTGACCGTGCTCAGCTATGCGCGGCGGATGCTCGCGCTGAACGACGAGATGCTCGAAGTGCTGGCCGGTGCGACGGTGGCGCTCACCATCCGGCTCGGCGTGCCGGACGATTTCGCGGCGGGCCGCACGACGCACGCGCTCGCCGCGTTCAAGCGCGCCCATCCGCAAGTGAAACTCGAAGTGACGTGCGGGCTGAGCCGCGACGTCAGCGCCGCGTACGATCGCGGCGAACTCGATCTCGTGCTGATCAAGCAGCGGCGCGACAGCCGCGAAGCGGTCGCGCGCTGGCCCGAGAAACTGCGCTGGATCGACAGCGCGAAGCATCCGTCGATCGATCTCGACCCGCTGCCGATCGTCGCGTTTCCGCCGCGCGGGCTCTATCGCGACGACATGATCCAGGCGATCGAGGCACGCGGCCGCCGCTGGCGCATCGCGTTCACGACGTCGAGCCTGAGCGGCATTCAGGCGGCCGTCGCCGACGGGCTCGGGATCAGCGTGCTGCCCGCGCGCGCGGTGACGGTCGAGCACGTCGTGCTGACCGCGACGCAAGGCTTCGCGCCGATCGAGAACATGGACGTCGCGATCCTGCATCGGCCGACCGCCGATCCGATGGTGCGCGAGCTGACGAAGACGCTCGCGGACATGCTCGAACACGAGCAGTAAGCCGCGTGCATGCGAGGCGGTGTGCGGCACGCACGCGCCGCCGCGCACCGCCGTGCGCAGGTCAGACCAGCGCGCCGTTTCGCGCGACGATTTTCCCCGACGACACGACGAGCCGCCGCACCGGCCGTGCGACCACGGCCTCCGCGAGCGTCATTGCATCGACGAGCACGACGTCGGCGCGCGCGCCGGGCTGCAGCCCGTAAGCGTCGAAGCCGCAGCCGCGCGCGGCGCCGTGCGTCACGCATTCGAGCGCGACTTCGAGCGCGTCGTCGCGGCGGAAGTCGTTGCGCATCGCGATCAGCATCGCGCGCTCGAGCATGTCGGGCGATCCGTACGGCGTCCACGTGTCGCGCACGCCGTCGTTGCCGCCGATGACGGTCACGCCGGCCGCGCGGCACGCGAGGACCGACGGCACCGGCACCGCGGCCGGCGCCGTCGTGACGACGGCGACGCCGAGCTCGGCCATCCGCGCGAGCAGCGCGTCGCGCTCGCGTTCCGCGAGGTCGCCGAGACAGAACGCGTGGCTGATCGTCACCTTGTGCTGCATGCCGAGCGCGGCTGTGCGCTGCAGGATCAGGTCGAGCGAATACGCGCCCATCGAGCCGCGCTCGTGCAGGTGAATGTCGAGCCCGCGGCCGTAGCGTTCCGCGATCGCGAACAGCACGTCGACCGCTTTCACCGGGTCGCCTTCGATTGCGCACGGATCGAGGCCGCCGAGCAGATCGGCGCCGGCCGCGAGCGCGTCGGCGAGCAGCGCGTCGGTGCCGGGCCGCTTCAGCACGCCCGACTGCGGAAACGCGACGATCTGGATCTCGACCTGGCCGCGCAACGTCTCGCGCGTATCGAGCACGCGATGCAGATGACGCAGCCCCGCGTCGGTATCGACGTCGACGTGCGTGCGGATCCGCGTCGTGCCGGCCGCGAGAAACGCGCGCGCGAGCGCGAGCGATGCCGCGCCGGCATCGTGACCGCTCGTCGCGCGATAGTGCCGCTCGTTCTCGATGCGATCGACGAGGCGCGGACCGACCGCGTTGCGATACCACGGCATGCCCCAATGCGTCTTGTCGAGATGCGTGTGGCCTTCGACGAGGCCCGGCAGCGCGATCGCGCCGGCGCCCTCCTCGATCGCGCAGTCGGGCGGCGCATCGAGCGACGGGCCCGTGCGCACGATGCGGTCGCCTTCGATGAGGATGTCGAGCGCGTCGTCGGCGCCCGTGCGGACATTGCGGATCAGCAAGAAGGTCATGTCGATCTCGTGCGGTCAGTGTGAAGTCGAGCGCCGTGCGAGCGGGTGCAATGCAAGCTGACGGCGCGCGATGGGCGCCCGGTCCGCATCATCATCGCGCGAAATCGAGCGCGGGCGCGTACGGCGCGCCGGGATCGCTTTCGCCGCGACGCACGACCCAGCGCTCGGCGGGCACGCCGGCGACGGCGG
Organism: Burkholderia sp. HMSC10F09; assembly: GCF_001806955.1. NCBI lineage: Bacteria > Pseudomonadati > Pseudomonadota > Betaproteobacteria > Burkholderiales > Burkholderiaceae > Burkholderia > Burkholderia sp. HMSC10F09. The sequence continues at coordinate 18,492 of NZ_KV786597.1, read as the reverse complement.
CCGCCGCGTTCGGCGCGCGCACCGCGACGAAGGTCGCGTCGCAGCCGACCGCGAGCCCGTCGCGTGCTCGGCCGATGGCGCGTGCGCCCGCGTGCGTCGCCATGTCGAGCGCGACGCGCAGCGCGTCGTCGGTGTAGAAGCCCGACCGATAGCCGACCAGCATCGCGCGCTGCAGCATGTCGCCGTTGCCGTACGGCCACCACGCGTCGCGAATGTTGTCGTTGCCGGCGAACACCTGCACGCCCGCGTCGCGCAACGCCAGCACCGGCGGAAACGCGCAGTCGCCCGGCGCGTTCGTCATGATCGACACACCGGCGTCGGCCAGCGCGGCCGCGGTGCGCGCGACGACGTCGGCGCCGACCTGGCCGAGCGCATACGCGTGGCTCACGTTCACGCGCCCGCCGAGGCCCGCCGCACGCGTGCGCGCCGCGATCCGCAGCAGTTGTGCGATGCCCGTGTCGCCCGGCTCGTGCAGATGAATGTCGATCTTCACGCCGCGCTTCTCGGCGATGCCGAACACGATGTCGAGCTGGCCGTCCGCATCGCCGTCGAGCGTCGTCGGATCGATGCCGCCGACGACGTCCGCGCCTTCGCGCACGGCCGCGTCGAGCATCTCCGCCGTGCCCGCGCACGACACGACGCCGGCCTGCGGAAACGCGACGAGTTCGATGTCGACGATGCCGCGCCACCGTTCGCGCGCGGCCATCACCGCGTGCAGGTTCGCGAGGCCCGTCGTCGCGTCGACGTCGACATGGCTGCGCATCGCGACCGTGCCGAATGCGGCGGCCTGCGCGATCAGCGCATGCGCGCGCTCGGCGATCGGCGGCGCGGCCGCGAGCTGACGCTTCTCGACCGCGAGCCGCTCGCGCAGCGAGTCGACCGGTTCGTGCGGCACCCAGCGGTCGCCGACGAAGCTTTTGTCCAGATGAATGTGGCCGTCGACGAAGCCGGGCAATACGACGCGGCCGTCGAGATCGATCGTTTCCGTGCCGGGCGCGGCGCCGCAGTCGCGGCCGATCGCAGCAAAACGGCCGTCGCGCACGAGCAGTTCGATGGGCTGGCCGTCGGCGTCGACGGCATGGGTGAAGAGGCGGTCGGTCATCGTTCGTGATAGGGCGAAGGTCGCGGCGCGACGCCGGGGCGAACGGCAAACGTCGGACGGTGCGGCGCGACCGTGGATGGGGTGCGGCCACGATAGCGGACGGCGCGGCGCGAGGCCAATTAAATGTCACGATGCCGCGCATTCGATTTCGCGATGCATGCGCGAGGGCCGCGCATGCGGCCGGCGCGGCCCGCAGCGCGCGCGTGGAGCGACGCCGCAACAGACTTTACACGTTGTTACCCGGCCGCACCGGACGCGCATCGGGCCATTCCTTATACTCACGCCCAGTTCGCCTCCGTCCCGGAATCCGTCGGCGAACACGTTGCCGATTCAGGAAACCCCATGATGCGCCTGCCTTCCAAGAAGACCGTCCTGTTTGCGTCGCTCGTCGCCGTCGCGGCGCTTCCGCTGACCGCGTGCGTCGCGCCCGGCTACGGTCCGTACGGCGCGCAGCCCGGCTACCCGCAGCAGCAGCAATATGCGACGCCCGGCTATGCGCAACCCGCTTACACGCAACCGGGCTACGTGCAGCCCGCGTATCCGAACCAGCCGTACGACTCGCAGCAGCAGTACGGGTCGCAGCCGTACGGCAATCAGTACGGGAATCAGTATGGGAACCAGTATGGCGGCCAGTACCAGAACGGCTACGGCACCCAGTACGGGACCGTTGCGAACATCCGTCCGATCAACAGCGCGGTCGGCCCGTCCGGCGTCGCGGGCACCGTGGTCGGCGCACTGATCGGCGGCGTGCTCGGCAATCAGATCGGCCGCGGTCACGGCCGCGATGCGGCCACCGTGATCGGCGCGCTCGGCGGCGCCGTTGCGGGCAATCAGATCGGTCAGCAGATGGGCGCGCAGCAGGCGCCGAGCGGCTATCGGATCGACGTGCAGGTCAGCGACGGTTCGATGCGCTCGTTCGACGTACAGTCGCCGGGCGACCTGCGCCCCGGCGATCGCGTACAGATCAACGGCAGCCAGCTGTCGCGCTACTGATGTCCGGTTCGCGCGCGACCGGTTTGCCGATCGGTTGCGCGCGCAACGACGATTCTTCACGGACGTGCCGCAACCCGACACGGTCGCTTGCGCGCTTCGTGGGCACCGGTCGCCGTCGAGGCGAGCGACATGCAGCACGCAACACGCATAAGCAGCCTTTCACATCGGCATCGTTCACGCCACGCATCGCCGAACCATGGCGCGCGCCTCGCCGCCGCACGAACCGCCCTCCCGCATCCTCTCCTCCGCCAGGCCGCATCGAACTGGCGCAACGTCTCAGCATGCGCGTGCGTTTTCGCTTAGCATCGACGTTCGCTGCCGCCTATCGGGCAGCGCCTCCCGACATTCGAAGCGCTTGCGCGCATACCGATCGATGATCACGATCCGCCTGCTCGACGCCGCCGACGCGGCCCCGTTCCAGTCGCTGCGCATTGCCGCGATCCGCACGTCGCCGACGTCCTTCCTGCCGACCGAAGACGAAGTCGCGGCCGTGCCGGTCGAAACCTTCGCGGCGCAGATCACGCCGACGCACACGCAAGCCGTGTTCGGCGCGTTCGACGGCGATACGCTGGTCGGCAGCACGGGCGTGCGACGCGACACGCACGCGAAAGTCGCGCACAAGGCGACGATCTGGGGCGTGTATGTCGACGCCGCGTATCGCGGCCGCGGCATCGCGCAGTCGCTGCTCGAACACGCGATCAGGCATGCCGAACACGTGTGGCAGTGCGCGCAGCTAATGCTGTGCGTGAATGAATTCAACGCGACCGCGGAACGGCTCTATGCGTCGCTCGGTTTCGAGCGGTTCGGCACCGAGCCGCGCTCGCTGTGCGTCGACGGTCGCTTCTACGACGAGCACCACATGGTGAAGCGCATCGCATGATCGGCGCAGCGGCGCGCAGCGCGAGACCGCTCGCCGCTTCTTGCTGCCACGATCAACGCGAATCGGTGATCGTCGTGTTGACCGTCTGTCCCGCAATCACGACGTTGCGCAGCGTCATCCCGCTCACGTTGAACGCATAGATCGGGCCCGGCGACGTGACGGTCGGCGTGCCCGACGCGACCGGCGTGCCGAAATCGCAGTTGCTGATCGTTACGCCGGCGATCGGCTGCACGGTCGGCGCGGGCGACGCGCCGTTGTAGTCGAATGCGACCGGCCCCTGCGCGACGATCGCCTGAAAGCACGATGCGGTCACGCCGTTCAGCGTCACGTTGCGCGCGGTCACGTCGGCGATCGTCACGTTCTGCACGACCGGCGCCCGCGTGCGCACGGCGTCGTTCGCCGGTTGATAGTCGCAATCGAACGTGACGATCCCGCCTTGCGCGGCCGACGGATTGCCGGCGGCCGGCGTCACGACGCCGAGCGGCACGCTCGCGTTGATCGGGCTGCCCGCGAGCAGCGCGCTGCCGTAGCCGCCGCCCTTCAGCGTGACGCCGTTCGGCAGCGACACGCCCTTCACGTGAAAGTCTTTCACGTAGCCGCCGCGATTCATGTTCGTCTTCACGCGAATCGCGATGTTCAGCGGATTGGTCTGCCAGTTCGCGTTCAGCATCGACAGATTCGTCGCGTAGATCTGCTCGACGCCGCCGCCCATTTCGCTGCCGAGCGTGATCCCGCCGTGGCCGCTGTTCATCGTGCAGTTGCGCACCAGATGCCGCTTCGCCGGCCCGTACTCGGTGTCGCGGTTCTTGCCGGACTTGATCGCGATGCAGTCGTCTCCGGTGTTGAACGTGCAGTCCTCGCAGAGCACGTCGGTGCATGCGTCCGGATCGAAGCCGTCGTTGTTCGGGCCGAGGCTGTTGGTCGTCACGCCGCGGATCACGACGTTGCGGCACGCGGTCGGATGGTGCTGCCAGAACGGCGTGTTCTGCGTCTGGTAGTTCTCCATCAGCACGTTCGTGCAGCCGATGAATTCGACCATGCACGGCCGCAGATAATGACCGAGCCCGAAGATGCGCTTGTCGACCGGCACGCCGGCTTCCGAGAGCGCGGGCAGATAGTTCTGGTCCTGCTGCCACGGCGTGACGGGCGACGTCAGCATCGCGTACAGCGCATCGGGGATGCCGGGCGCGACGATGCGCAGATCGACGTTGTTCGGATTCGCATACGCCTGGCTCGGCACCGACGCCGCCGCGCCATACGCGCCCGAGGAGCCCTTGTACGTCCACCAGCACACGCTGCCGTTGCCGCTGCCGGCAAACGGCGTCATCGCCTGCCCGTTCAGCACCGACGTCGGCCCTTCGCCGGTCAGCGCGATGTTCACCGCGTTGCGCGCGTACACGGGCGCGCCGTAGTTCAGGCAGTCGTTAGCCTGCCAGCGGCTGTAGTACAGCCGGCCGTTCGCGCCGCAGTCGACGGGGCCGTCCTTCGCGTAGTCGGCCGGGTTCGGGCTGAAATAGATCGTGCAGTTCGCGCTCAGATGGAAGTTCACGTTGCTCTGCAGCACGATCGGGCCCGCGCAATACCAGTTGCCGGGCGGCACGACGACGCGGCCGCCGCCTTCGCGCACGCACGCGTCGATCGCGGCGAGAAACGCCGGACGCGAGTCGAACGCGCCGGGCGCCGTCGTCCGGTCGGCACCGGGGCTCACCGGCGATTTCGCGGCGTTCGTGTACGGCGACGTTTGCGGGACCGTCGTGCACGGACGCGCGCCGTAATGCGTGACGTCGAAGTCGCGCGCGCGGAACGCAAGCCGCGACACGTGCGCGAGCGACGCGGCGATCCGCGCGGCCGCGCCGTGCTCGCCCCAGATCAGGTCGACCGCGGACGACGCGGGCAGGTTGCCCGCCCAGGCGCGCGTGGCCGCGAGCGGGCCGCCGAGCACCGTGCCCCCGGCCAATGCACCGGTCCAGCCGAGGAAGGCGCGGCGCGACAGGCGCTTCGGCGAGCGCGAACGAACGGACGAAGACGGACGGTGGCGGGCAGCGGCCATGGACACTCCTTCAAATCGATAGAGGGCGGGCGCCGCGCCGGGCGGCACGCCGATTATTCATATGTCGTCGTACTACTTGGAGCAGTCTAGTCGCGAATCGCGCGTTCGATGTATTTGTCGTTTACCCTGCTTGTACTGGGGCTTCTGTCTGACGTGCGCGCCCACTCACCTCGGCGACTTCCGCTGCGCCGACATACGTTGTCGTATGTTTATGCGCACAAACCATCGCCTGCCGCGCGTGGCGCTTCGTGTCCGCCCCCGTGATTCCGCCCCTGTTCAGCGGCCCGCCGCGCGCGCTATCGTGTCTGCTCCTTCACAACCAGGAGCCGCACTTGTCTTCCCGCCACGGAGTCGACCTCACCCGGGCCCGCGCGCTGTTCGACCGCGAGCGCCGCGCGTTCACCGAAGCCATGCCGATTTCCCGCGCGCTGTCCGCGGAAGCGGCGGAGCATCTGCTTTTCGGCGTGCCGTTGCACTGGATGCAGGATTGGTCGACGCCGTTTTCGCTGTACGTGAAGGAGGCGCGCGGCGCGACGTTTACCGACGTCGACGGGCACCGCTACGTCGACTTCTGTCTCGGCGATACGGGCGCGATGTTCGGCCATGCGCCCGAGCCGGTCGCACGCGCGCTCGCCGAGCAGGCGACGCGCGGCTACACGACGATGCTGCCGAGCGAGGACGCCGCGTGGGTGTCGCGCGAGCTCGCGCGCCGCTTCCGCCTGCCGTTCTGGCAGTTCGCGCTGAGCGCGAGCGATGCGAACCGCTTCGTGCTGCGCTGGGCGCGCGCCGCGACGGGCCGCAACACGATCGTCGTGTTCAACGGCTGCTATCACGGCACCGTCGACGACGTCTTCGTCGATCTCGTCGACGGCCGCCCGGTGCAGCGCGACAGCCTGCTCGGGCAATCGTACGACCTGCTCGCGAACACGCGTGTCGTCGAATTCAACGATCTGGACGCGCTCGAAGCGGCGCTGAAGCACGACGACGTCGCGTGTGTGATCGCGGAACCCGCGATGACGAACATCGGGATGGTGCTGCCCGAGCCCGGCTTCTGGCGCGAGGCGCGCGCGCTCACGCGCCGCCATGGCACGCTGCTCGTGATCGACGAAACGCACACGATCAGCAGCGGCCCCGGCGGCTACGCGGTCGCGCACGATCTCGAGCCGGACGTGCTCGTGGTCGGCAAGCCGATCGCGGGCGGCGTGCCGTGCGCGGTGTACGGATTCAGCGCCGAATTCGCCGAACGCGCGAAGCAGGCGAAGCTGAACGCGCCGCCCGGCCATTCGGGCATAGGCACGACGCTGACGGCGAACATGCTCGCGATGCACGCGATGCGCGCGACGCTCGCCGAGGTCGCGACCGACGCCGCGTATGCGCACATGTTCGAACTCGCAGCGCGCCTCGCGGCAGGGCTCGAGCAGACGATCGCGAAACACGCGCTGCCGTGGTGCGTGACACGCATCGGCGCGCGCACCGAGTTTCAGTTCGCACCGACACCGCCGCGCAACGGCACGCTCGCCGGCGCGCAGCTCGACAGCGAGCTCGAGCACATCGTGCATCTCTACCTGTTGAACCGCGGCGTGCTGATCACGCCGTTCCACAACATGATGCTCGTGTGCCCGCAGACGACGGCCGACGACGTCGACCGGCTCGTCGCCGAGTTCGACGCGTGCCTGAGCGAGCTGACCTGAGCGCTTGAACCGCGCGGCGACACGCGCGGCCGGTCCGTCGCCGGTCGCTGGTCGCCGGATCGCGCGACCGCCGGACAGCCGGACCGCCGCGCGCCCACCGCTCGCGCGCTCAGCGGCAACTGAAGCTCGCCGCCGAATTCAGATCGCCCGAGCCGTTATAGCGAGCAACCTGCGGATACGGACACAGCGGCCGCGTACGCCCCGTGCCCCACGACGCGGGCACCTCCGCATTCGGCACCGGATTCGCCGCATCGCGCGCGGCCGCGACGATCGCACCGGGCGCCTGCCCCTGCTCGACCCACGCGACGAGCGGCGTCAGCATGTCGAACTGGTCGGTCGCCGGCCCGCCCGAGCAATGGTTCATCGCCGGCACCGGATAGAAGCGCGCGAAATCCGACGCATCGCCGCCGTTCGCCTGCGCGAGGCGCGCATACCAGTCGCGCGTGTCGTTGAACGAGAACACCGGATCGCCGGTGCCGTGATACACGAGCAGCTTCGCACCGCGCTGCTTCAGCGCGCCGAGGTTCGTTTCGTCGGGCGGCGTCATGAACGACCACGCCGATTGCGTGTACGCGCCGCTCGTCGCGAAAATCGCCGGCGCATCGTTGTCCATGTCGAAGCCGAGCGCGAAACCGGCCAGGTTGGCGAGCGTCGACGCGGGCTTCGGCGGCGTCATGAACGTGAACGCCATCGCGGCCGGATCGAGCGCGATCGAGTTCGACTGCTTCCACGCGGCCCAGCCGCTGCCGGCCACGCCCGGATCGTACGGAAAGCTCGCGTAGAGCGCGGCGCCCGCGCTGTTGCGCGCACCGGCGAACACGTTCGCGAGCGCGGTCTTTTGTGCCGGTGTCAGACACGCACCGGTGCGCGTGCCGTTCGCGCAGTCCGGTATGTCGGCGTCGAGGCTGAAGTGCGCCTGGCATGCGGCGACGTCCTGCACGATCCCGTCGGCCGCGCCGTCGAGCGCGTCGCATTTGGCGAGAATCGCCGCGCCGACGAAGCGGCGCTCCGCATCGTTGAATCCGCTGCGGATGTCCGGCAGCCCGTTCGCGCCCGTCGCCGACGCGATCTTCGCGAACTGCTGCGCGCCGTACATCTCGCCGATCGCCGCCTTCGGCAGATGGAAGCCGGGATCGCCGGCGATGATCCCGTCGTAGTCGGCTGCGTTGCGCACGGCCGTGACCATCGCGTGACGGCCGCCGTTCGAACAGCCGCCGAAATAGCTGCGGTCCGGCGCCTTCCCGTATGCGATGCGGATCACCTGCTTCGCCATCGGCGTCAGCGCATCGACGGCGCCGTAGCCGTAATCGATGCGCGCCTGCGGATCGACGCCGAACAGCGGATTCTGCGCGGCGCTGTGCCCGGAATCCGAGCTGATCACCGCGAAGCCCATCGCAAGCGCATCGGTCAGCGGGCCGCCGCCGCCGATTTCGCCGGTCGCGGTCACGACGTTGCCGTCGAGTCCGCCGTTCGCCTGATAGAAGAAACGGCCGTTCCAGGCCTTCGGCAGGCGCATCTCGAAGCCGATCGCATAGGTGTTGCCGTCGACCGCGCTCACGCGCTCGTTCATCTTGCCGGCGATCACGCAATGCTCGGGAACCGGCCTGCCGGCGACGGTCAGCGCGCCGGCCGCGGCGGTCGTCACGGACGTGAACGACGTGTTCGCGTACGCGAGCTTCGCGGCGAGCGCGTCGCAGGTCTGCGTCATCGCGGCCGGCGTCGCGGCGCTCAGATGCGTCGGTGCGGACGTCACCGAATCGTCGCCGCCGCACGCGGCGAGCAGTGCGGCCGACAGCGGCGCCGCGCACAGCAGTTTGCGGTTCATCATGGTGTCCTCGCGCGCTCGTCGAATCAGAACAGATGCTTGACGCCGACCATCGCGCCGAGCTGCCCCATCCCTTCGCCCGGTGTCGTGCCGGGGCCGCCGCCGCTGACCGCGTAGCGCGCATGCGCGCTGTTCCACAGATACGACGTCTGCGCATAGACGGACGTGCGCTTCGTCAGCAGATACGTCGTGCGCAGCGTCGCCATCGTCGCGCGCGTGTCGTGCGCGCTGTTGACGATCCGGTAGCCTTCGCCGTCGACGATCAGATAAGGCTTCACCGTGTACGACGCACCGACGAAGAACAGATCGGAATGTGCACCGGCCGCGGCCGGCGAACCGGTCGACACGCGGCGCCCGATCCAGCCCGCGCCGACGCGTGCGCCGCCGGCTTGCGCATACGCGCTCAGATGCACGCGCGCGTCCTTGCCCGCGCTGCTCGTGAAGGCGACCGGCGCAACGCCGTCGAAGAAGTTCGCGGCCGCACCGGTCCCGCCGCGCTGCTCTTCGTACGAGGCCGCCGCACCGAAATACGCGCTGTCGTACTTCAGCATCGCCGACCAGTTCCGGCATTCGACCGCATGGCCCGGCACCTGTCCCGCGCAGGTGCCCTGCCCCGGCGAATTGCCGGTGCCCGCGCCGTCGCGGCCGAACGAATACGCGGCCCCGAGCGTCACGCCGCGATAGGTGCCGATGTAGGTGACCGCGTTGTCGGCGCGGCCGTTCGGCACATACGCGTCGAGCGAGCCGAGGCCGTAGATGTCGGGGCCGATGATGTCGGCACCTTGCAGCGCGAGATACGTCATCGTGTACTGGCGGCCGAACGCGAGCGTGCCGAAGCCGCCCTTCAGGCCGACGAACGCCTGCCGGCCGAACAACCGACCGCCCTGCCCGAGATCGCCGCCGCGCACGTTGAAGCCGCTTTCGAGCACGAACACCGCCTGATAGCCGCCGCCGAGATCCTCGTTGCCGCGAATGCCCCAGCGCGACGGCATCTCGCCCGTCACCGCGGGCATCCGCACGACGTGATCGCCGGCCGCGTTCGCGTGCGTGACGAATTCGACGCCCGTGTCGACGATTCCGTACAGCGTCACGCTCGATTGCGCATGCGCGCCGGTCGCGGCGAGCGCGCATGCGCCGGCCGCCAGCAAGGCTTTGGTGTGCTTCATGATGAGTGTCTCCAGACCTGCGTCGATGTCGCGCTCTGACGGCGCGTCGGGTTGAAAGAAGGAACTCAGTCCTGCGCGTGCGGCCGGCGGATCAGCAGCAGCGCGGCGATCGCGGCGACGAGCGTGACGGGGATGCTCGCGCCGATCACGACCGACGCGCTGCGGCCCATCGCGAGCAGTTCGGCGGCGGCGAGCGGCCCGACGACCGAGCCGAGCCGCCCGACGGCCACCGCGGAGCCCACGCCGGTGCCGCGCATCGCGGTCGGGTAGTAGATCGCGGCGAGCGCATACAGCACCGACTGGCCGCCGACGACGAACATCCCGGCCGCGAACGCGGCGACGGACAGCCACATGAGCCCCGGCGCGATCGCGAGCGCGGCAAGCGACAGCACGATCCCCGCATACATGCCGCCGACGACGCGCGCGGGCCGCATCCGGTCCATCGACATGCCGATGCCGAGCACGCCGAGGCCGCTGCCGATGTTGAAGAAGATCTGCACGATGCCGGCCTGCCCGCGCGCGAGCCCTTTCGCGGCCATCAGCGACGGCAGCCAGTTCAGCAGGAAATACAGCACGATCAGCGTGCAGAAGTAGCTGATCCACAGCGCGAGCGTCGAGCCGGTGCGGCCGCCGCCGAACAGCGTGTCGCGCACGCCCGCGCGCGCGGCGCCGGACGCGCTGACGTCGAGAAACGCGCGCGACTCGGGCAGCAGCGCGATCAACAGCGGCGCAAGCAGCAGCGGCCCGACGCCGCCGACGTAGAAGATGTGACGCCATTCGGTGTCGCCCGCGAGCAGCACGCCGATCAGCGACGCGATCACGCCGCCGAACGGAATCCCGCAGTACATGATGGCGACCGCGCTGCTGCGCGAGCGCGCGCCGACGGCCTCCGACGACAGCGCGATGAGGTTCGGCATCGCGCCGCCGAGCCCGAGCCCCGTGAGCGCACGCACGGCGACGAGCATCGCGAAGCTCGATACCTGCGCGGTCGCGATCGACAGCAGCCCGAACAGGCATACCGACGCAATCAACACCTGTTTGCGGCCGATCCGGTCCGCGAGCCAGCCGCCGAGCATCGCGCCCGGCAGCAGCCCGAACGTGCCCGCGCTGAATGCAACGCCCATCTGCGAAACGGTCAGCCCGAATTCATGCGCCATGCGCGGCGCGGCGACGCCGACCGACTGCAAGTCGAGCCCCTCGAGCAGCGCGATCGCGAAACACAGACCGAGCGTCGTCGCGACGGCCGGCCTCTCGGCAACGGAAGTGTCCATGTCGTCTCCAAACCTGGACCCGCACGCGATGCGACCGCACCTGCGCGAGGGCTTTGTCGTAACCGGATCACGATCGGCTTTATCAGGCTGCCTGATTCTATGTCCGAAATAAAATCCGCGCGGCGTGCTGACGTGCGGACCGTCGTTCCATCGAAGGACGCGACGATTTAATAACAGGTAACCTGATATTTCAAGTGCGAAACGGGCCGGTGTTAACCCGCAACGCGCGCGGAAACCGGCCGAGCGGGCCGTGAGGAAGCCGACGAAACGGTCGCGCTTAGTCGCGCAGATTGCGCACGAACAGCTCGAGCGTGCGCTGGACCTGCGCGACGTCGTCGGCGGTCAGGTCGTCGCCGAGCATGCGGCGCTCGAGCGGGCGCAGCACCTGTTCGCATTCGCGCAGGATCGCCGAGCCTTCGTCGGTCAGGCGCAGCAGGATCACGCGGCCGTGGCTCGGGTCGGCCTCGCGCGTGACGAAGCCGCGCGCGGCCATCGCGCTCATCACTTCGTTCGCCGATTGCGGCGTGATGAACGAGCGGACCGCGAGCTGCGCGTTCGATAGCGCACCGCGCGCCTCGAGCACCGACAGCGCCGTGTACTGCGCGAGCGTCACGCCGAGCGGCGCGAGCGCGTCGCTCATCTGACGCCGCAGCAGGCGGTCGAGATTGCCGATCAGGTAGGTCAGCCGCTGCTGCGTGCGCACGCGCGGCCGGGCTTCGGTGACGCGGGCGGCGCGTTTCGCGCCGGCCGGTTTGACGGGAGTCGAACTCATGAACGTGTCGGAATCGATATCGCGGGCCATCTTACCTCACGCGCTGCGCGTGCCGACAGCGGTCGTGCCGGACGTTGCGTCGCCGCGCGTCCGGCACCGGCATGCCGTGCGCGACACTGTATACAGCGCGCGGTCGATCAGCGGCATTCATTCGTGGTTTACCCGTGAAATCGCGCGATTCCACTTGATTTCGTCTCGTCGATGTATACAGTTTTATCAAGCAACCTGATAACCCATCGTGCCGCGATCGCTCGCGGCGCGCACGTTTTCCGCCACCGATGACGACCGTCGACACGCCCGCTTCCGACACGCGCCCTGCCGCGTCCCCGTCCCAGACCGTCCGCGCGCTGCTCGGGCTGCGCGAGCTCATCGTCGGCGGCGAACTCGGCCCCGGCGAGCGCATCTCCGAGCTGTGGGTCGTCGAGCGGCTCGGCGTGTCGCGCACGCCGGTGCGCGCGGCACTGATCCGGCTGCAGGAAGAAGGGCTGATCGAGCCGATCGCGACCGGCGGCTTTGCGGTGCGCGCGTTTTCCGCGCGCGAGATCGGCGACGCGATCGAGCTGCGCGGCACGCTCGAAGGGCTCGCCGCGCGTTTCGCGGCCGAGCGCGGCGTGCCGGCGTCGACGTTGCGCAGCCTGCATGCGTGTGCGGACGAAATCGACGGACTGCTGGCCGGCCCGCTGACCGACGAAACCTTCTCGCGCTACGTCGACGCCAACGCGCGCTTTCACCGCCTGCTCGCCGGCGCGGCGGGCAGCGACGTCGTCGCGCGGCAGATCGACAAGGTCGCGACGCTGCCGTTCGCGTCGGCGAGCGCGTTCGTCGTCGTGCAGTCGCTCGATCCGCGTGCACGCGAAACGCTCGTCGTTGCGCAGGCGCAGCATCGCGCCGTGCTCGATGCGATCGCGCGCCGCCAGGGCGCGCGGGCCGAAGCGCTGATGCGCGAGCACGCGCAGATCGCGCACGACAACCTGCGGCGCGTGCTCGACAACCAGCGGGCGATGACGAAGCTCGCGGGCGGCAACCTGATCCGTCGCGACGCCGGCTGAGCGGCGCGCGGCATTTTCTCGTGCGGCGCGCGACGCGCCGCTTTTCCGAAGACGAACATGGCGTGCAAGCACGCCCTGGAGGAGACGCATGTTCCTGAAAAACGCCTGGTATGTCGCGTGTACGCCCGACGAATTCGCGAGCAAGCCGCTCGGCCGGCAGATCTGCGGCGAGCGCATGGTGTTCTTTCGCGATGGGCAGGGCACGGTCGCCGCGCTCGAGGATTTCTGCCCGCATCGCGGCGCGCCGCTGTCGCTCGGCACCGTGCGCGACGGTCATCTCGTCTGCGGCTATCACGGGCTGACGATGGGCGCGGACGGCAAGTGCACGAGCATGCCGTGCCAGCGCGTCGGCGGCATTCCGGCGATCCGCCGCTATCCGGCCGTCGAGCGCTACGGCTTCGTGTGGGTGTGGCCGGGCGATCCGGCCCGCGCCGATCCGGCGACGATCCACCCGCTGCACTGGGCCGACGATCCGGGCTGGGCATACGGCGGCGGCCTTTATCACATCGACTGCGACTACCGGCTGATGATCGACAACCTGATGGACCTCACGCACGAGACCTACGTGCATGCGTCGAGCATCGGCCAGCCGGAGATCGAGGAAGCGCCGCCGACGACGAAGGTCGACGGCGACACGGTGACGACGAGCCGCTTCATGGAAGGCATCGTGCCACCGCCGTTCTGGGCCGCCGCGTTGCGCGGCAACGGGCTCGCCGACGACGTGCGCTGCGATCGCTGGCAGATCTGCCACTTCACGCCGCCGAGCCACGTGATGATCGAGGTGGGCGTCGCGCATGCGGGCAAAGGCGGCTATCACGCCGACCCGCGCGACAAGGTGTCAAGCATCGTCGTCGACTTCATCACGCCCGAGACCGAGACGTCGATCTGGTACTTCTGGGGGATGGCACGCAGCTTCGCGGTCGACGATCGCGCGTTGACCGAGACGATCCGCAAGGGCCAGGGCGCGATCTTTGCCGAGGATCTGGACATGCTCGAGGCGCAGCAGCGCAACCTGCTGCGCTGGCCGGACCGGCCGCTGCTGAAGCTGAACATCGATGCGGGCGGCGTGCAGTCGCGCCGCGTGCTCGACCGCCTCATCGAACAGGAGCGCGCTGCCGCGCTGTCGTGCTGACCCTCGCGCCGCGTCCGCGCGCACGCGCGACGCGGCGCCCTCATTGACCGTTGCCATGAAAGTCACGCTTCTCCGCAAGCTTCCCGTCGCGACCGACATCTGCATGTTCGAACTCGGGCCGGCCGACGGCGCCGCGTTGCCGCCGTTCACGGCCGGCGCGCATATCGACGTCCATCTCGGCGGACTCGTTCGCCAGTATTCGCTGTGCAACAGCCCGTCGGAGGCGGGCGTCTACCGGCTCGGCGTGCTGCGCGAGCGCGAATCGCGCGGCGGCTCCGTCGCGATGCACGCGTGCGAGCCCGGCACGACGCTCGAGATCGGCGAGCCGCGCAATCACTTCCCGCTCGATCCACATGCCGCGCACAGCGTGCTGCTCGCGGGCGGCATCGGCATCACGCCGCTGCTCAGCATGGCGCTGCATCTGGCCGAGACCGGGCGGTCGTTCGAACTGCATTACTGCGCGCGCGAACCGGCGCGCGCGGCGTTCGTCGACCGGCTCGATACGCCGCCGCTGAACGCGCGCACGCGGCTGTGGTTCGACGATGCGCCTGCCGGGCAGCGCATCGATTTCGCGCAGGTACTCGGCAAGCCCGATGCGCATACGCATCTGTACGTGTGCGGGCCGGCCGGGTTCATCGCGGCGGTGCTCGGCGCGGCTGCGCAGGCCGGGTGGGATCCGGCGAACGTGCATCGGGAGTACTTTGGCGCTGCCGGCGTAGGCGCGGCCGGCTTAGGTGCGGCCGGCTTAGGCGCGGCCGGCTTAGGCGCGGCCGGCGTAGGCGCGGCCGGCGAAAGCGAAACGTCGGCAGCAGCAACGGCCGATGGCCCGTTCCAGGTATCGCTCGCGCAATCGGGCCGCGTCGTCGACGTGCCGGCCGGTATGACGATCGTCGAAGCGCTGCGCAGCTGCGGGATCGAGGTGCCCGTGTCGTGCGAACAAGGCGTCTGCGGCACGTGCCTCACGCGCGTGCTGTCCGGCACGCCCGATCATCGCGACGTCTACCTGACCGACGACGAACGGGCGGCGAACGATCAGATGCTGCCGTGCTGTTCGCGCGCGCGCACGCCGATGCTCGTGCTCGATCTGTGAGACGGCCGCGCGGCGCGAGCCGCGCAGGCCGACGTGCGGCCGCTACGTTTCGCGGCAAACGCCGCGCGCCGACACCGCGCGGTGCACGCGTTGCGACATGCAACGCAGCGCTCGCCGCGCAACGGCATCCGCGCGTGCGGCTTCAGCCGTGTCGCGCAATGCGCTCGATGTCGGCAAAGATCAGCCCCGCTTCCGCATCGTCGCGCGCATCGGCCGCATACATGGCCTCGACCAGCGCCGCACGATGCGCGAGCACCGCGCGCTGATTGATCGACCCCTTGTCGGTGACTTCGCCGAGATCGAGCGACGGCGGTTCGTCGAGAATCCGCAGCCGCGTGATGAGCGTCGCGCTGCCGGTCGCGTCGCGGTTCAGCCGCGCGAGCAACTCGACGAAGAACGCGCGCACGGCCGGCGCGCGCAGCACCGCCTGCACGTCGGCATCGGGTGCGGCACCCGCGAGACGGCGGCAATCGTCGATGCGCGGAAAGATCATCACGCCCACATCGTCGCGGTTCATCCCCGTCACGACCGCGTCCTGCACGTACGGCGCGCCGTTCGAAATGATGCGCGCGCGCATCGGCCCGACGCTGACGAACGTACCCGACGACAGCTTGAAATCCTCCGCGATGCGGCCGTCGAACATCAGCCCGATCTCGGGCCGCTGCGGATCGACGAAGCGCACTGCGTCCCCGCTGCGGTAATAGCCCTCGTCGTCGAACACGTCGCGCGCGTCCGCATCGATCGCGCGCCAGTAGCCGGCCATCACGTTCGGCCCGCGAAAGCGCGCCTCGAGCTTGCCGTCGACGGGCACGAGCTTCGCGTCGCAGCCCGGCGCCGGCAGGCCGATGTAACCGGCCGCCGAGAACGGTCCGGTCGTGAACATGCATGACGGCGCGGCCTCGGTCATCCCGAGCCCCGCCATGATCCGGATACGCTCGCCACAGTGCGCGAGCGTCACGCGCTCGAGGCGATCCCACGCGGCCTGCGACAGCCCCGCGCCGGCGAAGAAATAGAGCTTCACGCGCGAAAAGAACGTGCGGCGCAGCGCGGCGTCCGTTTCGAGCGCGGCGGTCAGTTCTTCCCAGCCCTTCGGCACGTTGAAATAGACGGTTGGCGCGATCTCGCGCAGGTTGCGCAGCGTCTCGTCGAACTTGCCCGCAACGGGCTTGCCGTCGTCGATGTAGAGCGTGCCGCCGTTGTAGAGCGCGATCCCGACGTTGTGGCTGCCGCCGAACGTGTGATTCCACGGCAGCCAGTCGACCAGCACCGGCGGCTCGATGCCGAACTGCGGAAACGTTTCGAGGAGCATCTGCTGGTTGCTGCACAGCATCCGGTGCGTGGTCGGCACCGCCTTGGGCAGCCGCGTCGAACCCGACGTGAACAGGAACTTCGCGATCCGGTCGCCCGTCACCGCGTCGTGCGCCGCATCGACGTCGCGCGGCACCGTATCGAGCAGCGACGCGAAGCGCGTCGCGCCCGGCATGCCGTCGCGCGCCGACACGATCACGCGTTCGACGTCGGCCGGCACCGCTGCATCGAGCGCCGCGCGGTAGGCGTCGCCGTCGGACGCGAAGACGAGCCCCGGCGTCAGCAGTGCGAGCGCGTGACGCAGCTTGCCGTAGTCGCTCGACACGAGCGAATACGCGGGCGACAGCGGCGCATACGGAATGCCGGCCCACATCGCGCCGAACGCGATCTGCAGATGTTCGAGATCGTTGCCGGACAGGATTGCGATCGGCCGCTCGACCGACAGGCCGCGATCGAGCAGCGCCTGACCGATCGCGCGCGCGCGTTCGAGCATCTGCGCATACGTGATGCCGATCCACGCGCCGTCCGCGCCGCGCCTCGCGACGAGCCAGCGGTCCGGATGCGCCTGCGCGCCGCTGACGAGCCGGTCGGTGAGCCGGCGCGGATACGCGCCGAGCGGCGTGGCCGCGCGCAGATACCAGCAGCCGTCGCGCTGCACGATCTCCGGCGGCGCCGTGCCGATCGCAACCGGCCGGTAGCCGGCGGGAACGGTCTGCGCGGCCGCGTCGCCGCGCGATTGGGTCGGGTCCGCTTCCAAGTCTTGTCTCCGTGCGGTTCCGGCGCGCGTGCGCCTGTGCTCGGCCGGAACGTCGTTGTATCGTGATCGCGGCTGCGACGCGCGCAGCCCGTGCCGATCGTCAGATCGGGTAATGCCGCGGCGCGGTCTGCACGGTGATCCAGCGCAGATCCGTGAATTCGGCGATCGACGCCTTGCTGCCGAAGCGTCCGTAGCCGCTCGCCTTCACGCCGCCGAACGGCATCTGCGCCTCGTCGTGCACGGTCGGCCCGTTGATGTGGCAGATGCCCGATTCGATCCGCTTCGCAAGCTGCATCGCGCGCGCGATGTCGCGGCTGAACACGGCCGCCGACAGCCCGTATTCGCTGTCGTTCGCGGCCGCGAGCGCGGCCTCGTCGTCGTCGACGCGCTGCACGGTCACGACCGGCCCGAACGATTCGTCCGCGTAGAGCTTCATCTCGCGCGTGACGCCGTCGACGATCGTCGGCTGCATCACCGCGCCGTCCACCTTGCAGCCGAGCGGCAACGCGGCGCCGTGCGCGCGCGCGTCGTCGACGAGCGCCGCGATCCGCTGCGCCGCCGCTTCGCTTTCGAGCGTGCCGAGCACGACGCCCGGCGCGGCCGGGTTGCCGGCCTTTAGCGTGCGCGCCTTCGCGACGAGCTTGTCGACGAACGCATCGGCGACCTTGCGATCGACGATCACGCGCTCGGTCGACATGCAGATCTGCCCCTGGTTGAAGAACGCGCCGAACGCGACCGCGTCGACGGCCGCATCGAGATCGGCGTCGTCGAGCACGAGCACCGGCGCCTTGCCGCCGAGTTCGAGCAGCGCGGGTTTCAGATGCTGCGCGGCGAGCGTCGCGACGATGCGGCCGACGCGCGTCGAGCCCGTGAAGTTGACGCGCCGCACGGCCGGATTCGCGATCAGCCGCTCGACGATCGCCGGGGCGTCGTGCGGCGCGTGCGTGATCACGTTGACGACACCGTCGCCGAGCCCCGCGTCGTGCAGCACGCTGCCGATCAGCCGGTGTACGCCGGGGCAGCCTTCGGACGCCTTCAGCACGACCGTGTTGCCGCAGGCGAGCGGCATCGCAAGCGCGCGCGTCGCGAGGATCACGGGCGCATTCCACGGCGCGATGCCGAGCACGACGCCGCACGGCTGGCGCACGGCCATCGCGAGGCTGCCCGGCACGTCGGACGGAATCACGGCGCCTTCGATCTGCGTGGTCATCGCGGCGGCCTCGCGCAGCATGTTCGCCGCGAGCATCACGTTGAAGCCGTACCAGTTCGCCATCGCGCCCGTTTCCGCGCGGCCGATCTCGATGAACTCGCCGGCGCGCGCGTCCATCGCGTCGGCCGCCGCGAGCAGCCGGCGGCGACGTTCGGTCGGCGCGAGCGCCGCCCATCCGGGAAACGCGCGCGCGGCG
>NZ_KV786596.1:0-965 GCF_001806955.1 Burkholderia sp. HMSC10F09 | reverse complement strand
AGCGGCGGCCGTGCTGGCCGAAGCCGGCTGGTTGCCGGCCGCAAGATTCGCGGGCCAGCTGGCTGCCGGCGCGCCGTTCGCCGCGACGGCAGGCGAAGCGGACGTCGCCGCGTGGCGCACCGCGTTGCGCGACTTCCGTGCGGCCGTCGGCCGGCACAATCTGCGCGAACTCGCGTGTTCGCCGGTTCTGTTTGCCCATTTCCGTACGCTGCGCGCGCTGACGGGCGGCGGTGCGCCCGCGGCCGTTCCGCTCGACGCGCTGGCCCTCGTCGGCCGCGCGGTGCCGGCCGCGTCGCTGCGTTCGCTGCCCGACGGATTCGCGGCCCGCGTGCGCGCGCGTTATGAACAAGCGCTGCTCGGTGCGCTGCGTGCGGAGAATCCGGCATCCGGTTCCGCGCTCGACGAACTCGACGCGATCGCGGCCGCGCTCGCCGACGATGCGCCGTACGACTTCTGGCGCCTCGTCGTCGCATGCATGCGCGCGCTGCGCGCGAGCGGCGCGCCTGATCTGAAGCGCTTTCTCGCGCGCACGAACCTGCTGCTCGCCGAACACGCGAACGGGCGGCCACACGCACCGCCCGAACTCGTACGCGAAACGGCTGCACTGTTGTGGCGCGATTTCGCGCTGTTCGGCGCGGCTGCCGAAGACGCCGCGCTCGTCGACGTGCTGCACGACTACGGGCTCACGGTCGACTGGCACGTGGCCGGCACGCCGGGCTCCGAAGCGCTGTGGGAAGCCGATGCGGCGCGTGCCGAGCACGACGCGCTCGCCGCCGCACCGACGCGCACGCTCGGTGTCGTGACGGTCAACGCACATGCGTATGAGGATTTCCTGCAGACCGCCGATGCGTCGATGAGCGACCTGTCGGCCCATCCCGCGGCGGCGGATGCCGGCGCGGCATGGCGCGCGTCCGCGGCGGCGTACCGCGTTGGCGCGGCCGCCTGTGCGCTCGGGCTCGGCCACG
>NZ_KV786595.1:0-3547 GCF_001806955.1 Burkholderia sp. HMSC10F09 | reverse complement strand
TGCCGCGCACGCCGAATCGCCCGTGCCGTCCGCGGCCGCGCAGCCGGCCGCGCATCACGACGACAAGCGCGCACGTCCGGCCGCGGCCGCCGCGGCAGGCGCGGAAGGCAGTTCGATCCGCGTCGGCGTCGAGAAGGTCGACCAGCTGATCAACCTCGTCGGCGAACTCGTGATCACGCAGGCGATGCTCGCCGAGACCGCGAGCGCGTTCGATCCGGCGCTGCACG
Organism: Burkholderia sp. HMSC10F09; assembly: GCF_001806955.1. Classification (NCBI taxonomy): domain Bacteria; kingdom Pseudomonadati; phylum Pseudomonadota; class Betaproteobacteria; order Burkholderiales; family Burkholderiaceae; genus Burkholderia; species Burkholderia sp. HMSC10F09. Next base: position 3,320 of record NZ_KV786595.1, on the reverse strand, counting down.
ACCGTCTGTTCAACGGGATGGCGCAGCTCGAGCGCAACGCGCGCGATCTGCAGGAAGCGGTGATGTCGATCCGCATGATGCCGATGGACTACGTGTTCAGCCGCTTCCCGCGCCTCGTGCGCGATCTCGCGGGCAAGCTCGGCAAGCAGGTCGAACTGGTTACGTTCGGTCAGGCGACCGAACTCGACAAGAGCCTGATCGAGCGGATCATCGATCCGCTCACGCACCTCGTGCGCAACAGTCTCGACCACGGCATCGAGACGGTCGACAAGCGGATCGCGGCCGGCAAGGATGCGGTCGGCCAGCTCGTGCTGTCGGCCGCGCATCACGGCGGCAACATCGTGATCGAGGTCAGCGACGACGGCGCGGGCCTGAACCGCGAGCGGATCCTCGCGAAGGCCGCGAAGCAGGGCATGCAGATCCCCGAGAACATCAGCGACGACGAAGTCTGGCAGCTGATCTTCGCGCCGGGCTTCTCGACTGCCGAGACGGTGACCGACGTGTCGGGCCGCGGCGTCGGGATGGACGTCGTGAAGCGCAACATCCAGTCGATGGGCGGCCACGTCGAGATCTCGTCGCAGGCCGGGCGCGGCACGACCACGCGGATCGTGCTGCCGCTCACGCTGGCGATCCTCGACGGGATGTCGGTGAAGGTCGGCAGCGAGATCTTCATTCTGCCGCTGAACTTCGTGATGGAGTCGCTGCAGCCGTCGAACGACGACATCTACACGGTCGGCAACGGCGAGCGCGTGGTGCGCGTGCGCGGCGAGTACCTGCCGCTCGTCGCGCTGCATGAGGTGTTCTCGGTCGAGGGCGCGCGCACCGATCCGACGCAGGGGATCGTCACGATCATGGAAACCGAGGGGCGCCGCTTCGCGATGCTGATCGACGAGCTGGTCGGCCAGCAGCAGGTCGTCGTGAAGAACCTCGAGACCAACTACCGCAAGGTGCACGGCATCTCCGCGGCGACCATCCTCGGCGACGGCAGCGTCGCGCTGATCGTCGACGTCGCGGCGCTGAACCGCGAAACCCGTGCGACGCACGGCGCCCGGGCGGGCGCCGAGCTCGCGATGTTCTGACTCTCGCCATCAACCGATTGGGGGCAAACGTGTCTGCTGAAGTCCAAATGATCAATCCGGCCGCGGCGAACGCGGCCAACGCGACGACCGGCCGCCGCGACGCGGAACATGGCGACGCGACGGGCCAGGAATTCCTGGTGTTCACGCTCGGCGACGAGGAATACGGGATCGACATCCTGAAGGTGCAGGAGATCCGCGGCTACGACAGCGTCACGCGGATCGCGAACGCGCCCGATTTCATCAAGGGCGTGATCAACCTGCGCGGCATCATCGTGCCGATCGTCGACATGCGGATCAAGTTCCACCTCGGCCGCGTCGAGTACGACCACCAGACGGTCGTAATCATTCTGAACGTCGCGCATCGCGTCGTCGGGATGGTCGTCGACGGCGTGTCGGACGTGCTCACGCTCTCGGCCGAGCAGATCATGCCGGCGCCCGAATTCGGCGCGACGCTGACCACCGAATATCTGACGGGCCTCGGCACCGTCGACGGCCGGATGCTGATCCTGATGGACATCGAGAAGCTGATGTCGAGCCGGGAAATGGCGCTGATCGAAACGCTCGGCGCATAAGCGCGCGATACGCGCGCACGGAACTTCGGGAGAATCTGCGATGCTGCAAAACTGGTCGATCCGCACGACGCTCACGGCGGTCGGACTCATCCTCGTCTGTCTTGCCGCCGCGATCGGCGGCCTCGGTCTGTTCGCGCTGAATCACGCGAGCCGCTCGCTCGACGAGATCGCGCACGTCGATCTGCCGGCGATCCACGCGCTCGACGATACGTCGTCGTATCTGCTGCGCGCGCGCGTGTCGCTCGACCGCTTCCGCTCGCTGACCGAGGCCGGCAACGCGGCCGAGGCCGCGAAGGTGCTCGATCGTGCGCAGGAGCTGTTCGCGAAGTCGAACCAGAACTGGCAGACGTTCCAGTCGACGCCGAAGCTCGGCGTCGAGCAGGCGCTCGTCGACGAGCTCGCCGCGCGCTACGCGACGATCGTGAAGGAAGGCGTCGAGCCGGAGTTCGCGGCCGCGCGCGCGGGCGACATGGCCGCCTACCATGCAGTCGCCGATACGAAGATCAGCCCCATGTTCGTCGCGTACGACCAGGCCGCCGCGGCCGTGATCGCGTCGCTGCAGCAGCGCGCGAACGACCGCCACGCGTCGACGCAATCGCAGATCTCGCTGATGATCGCGCTGATCGCGGCCGGCATCGCGATCGCGTTCGTCGTCGTGATCGCAATCCGCTTCGCGCTGCGCGGGCTGATCGTCAAGCCGCTCGAGGACGCGATCGCGCATTTCGAACGGATCGCGGGCGGCGACCTCACGCAGCCGGTGCACGTGTTCAGCAAGAACGAGATCGGCCGGCTGTTCGGCGGTATCAAGCGCATGCAGGATGCCGTGACCGCGATGGTGCAGGCCGTGCATCGCGGCACCGAATCGATCGACGTCGGCGCGCGCGAGATCGCGACCGGCAATACGGACCTGTCGCAGCGCACCGAGGAACAGGCCGCGTCGCTGCAGGAAACCGCATCGAGCATGGAGCAGCTGACGGGCACCGTGCGGCAGAACGCGGAGAACGCGCGGCAGGCGAGCCAGCTCGCCGTGAACGCGTCGGACATCGCGACGCAGGGCGGCGAGGTGGTCGGCCAGGTCGTGTCGACGATGCAGGACATCGCGGCGAGCTCGGGCAAGATCGTCGACATCATCGGCACGATCGACGGCATCGCGTTCCAGACCAACATCCTCGCGCTGAACGCGGCGGTCGAAGCGGCGCGCGCAGGCGAGCAGGGCCGCGGCTTCGCGGTGGTCGCCGGCGAAGTGCGCTCGCTCGCGCAGCGCAGCGCGACGGCCGCGAAGGAGATCAAGCAGCTGATCGGCGATTCGGCCGCGAAGGTCGATAGCGGCTCGGCGCTCGTCGCGCGCGCGGGCTCGACGATGGACGAGATCGTGCAGGCCGTGCGCCGCGTGACGGACATCATGGGCGAGATCAGCGCCGCGTCGGACGAGCAGTCGACCGGCATCGAGCAGGTCAATCGCGCGGTCGGCCAGATGGACGCCGTCACGCAGCAGAACGCGGCGCTCGTCGAGCAGGCGGCCGCTGCGGCCGCGTCGCTCGAGGAGCAGACGCGTCAGATGAAGGCGATCGTGTCGAGCTGGCGCGTCGCGGGCGGCACGGCGCTCGCGCCGGTGCGTACCGCGCGTGCGGTCGAAGCGGCGGCCGTGCCCGCGCTGCCGGCCGGCACG
>NZ_KV786594.1:0-8636 GCF_001806955.1 Burkholderia sp. HMSC10F09 | reverse complement strand
GTCCGTGCAGGCGAGCGCGCCGGTTGTCGCGACGCCGCCGGCAAATCGCGGCGAACCGATCGACTGGCGGCCGGCTGCACTGGCCGGCGCGGCCGTCGTCGTGCTCGCGGGCGGGCTCGTGTGGCGCAAGCGCCGCAAGCATCGTCACGCCGAGGCGGTAGCGGCCGGTGCCGCGGACGACGCTTCGCCGTCGGCCGAGCAGGCACTGCCGATCGAACCTGAGACGCCGGTGTCGCGCGACGTGGTGTCGGACGTGAATTTCGCGGCCGTTGCTTCGGCAGCGGCGGAGGCGGTTGCGCCGACGAACGAGGTCGCGTCGACGCCGGAAGCGCCGAAACCGGAAGCGGGGAAACCGGAAGCGGCGAAACCGGAAGCGGCGAGACCGGAAGCGGCGAGACCGGGAGCGGCGAATCCGGAAGCGGCGAATCCGGAAGCGGCGAAACCGGAAGCGGCGAAACCGCTAGCCTCGAACCGGGAACCGACGAGCCCGGAAGCGACGAACCCGCTCTACGACCGGCCGCAACCGTCTTCGTCCGTCGAACCGGCCCGCCCGACGGACGGCGCACCGCTACCGCACGACGCGAAACCGGCCTTCGACGCCGAACCGTCCGCACCGCTCGCGTCCTCCGTCCCGGTCGCAGATGCCGCCGCGCTGTCGACTACCGATCCGCAACACGCTGCGCTGATGCAGAACGCAATCACGGCGCTCGGCAGTCTCGACATGCCGCTGCCGCCGCGCGCGGCGGGCGAGACGTCGCCATCAAGCGACGATGCGGAAGCCGCCCATATCGCAACTAACGGTCAAACCGCGCCGCGCCCGCCAGTTGGCGCGAACGATACGTCTACCGAACATCCGGCCGACCACGAAGACGAGCTCGAATGGGACGACGACGCGCCGCATGCCGACACGTCCGCGCGCCCGGCCGCGCCGTCGCCGCTGTCGCCGCTCGGCGGCGCGCAGTTCGGCGCGCTGAATCTCGATTTCGACCTCGACCTGCCGTCGGCGCCGGGCGCGGAGCTGCCTGCGCTGACGCCCGAGGAGCTCGCGCGCATCGCACGCAACAAGCTCGATCTGGCGGCCGAATATGTGGAACTGGGCGACCTGTCCGGCGCACGCGCGCTGCTGCAGGAAGTGGTCGACGCGAACGATGCGGCGACGCGCGACGATGCGCGCGCGATGCTCGCGAAACTGTCGGAAGACGCGTGATGCGGATCGCGCTGGGCATACAGTACGACGGCGCCGCGTTCTGCGGCTGGCAGGCGCAGCCGCACGGCAACACGGTACAGGACGCGCTCGAGCGCGCGCTTGCGGAGTTCGCGCGCGTGCCGCTGCATACGACGGTCGCGGGGCGCACGGACACGGGCGTGCACGGGCTCGGACAGGTCGTGCATTTCGACACCGAGCTCGACCGCGCGGACTTCTCGTGGGTCCGCGGCACGAACGCGTTTTTGCCGCCGACGGTCGCCGTGCAATGGGCGAAGCCGATGCCGGACGCGTTCCACGCGCGCTTCTCCGCATTCGAGCGCACCTATTACTACGCGTTGTACGTGCATCCGGTGCGTTCGCCGATGCTCGACGGCCGCGCGGGCTGGGTCCACACGCCGCTCGACGAGGACGCGATGCGCGCCGCCGCCGCGCATCTGCTCGGCGAGCACGACTTTTCGGCGTTCCGTTCGTCGGAATGCCAGTCGAAGACGCCGGTGAAGCATTTGTACGAGATCGACATCCGCCGCGTCGGACACTTCCTGCATTTCCGGTTCCGCGCGAATGCGTTCCTGCATCATATGGTGCGCAACCTGATGGGCTGCCTCGTCGCGGTCGGACGCGGCCGCTATCCGGCCGACTGGGTCGCCGACGTGCTGGCCGGCCGCGACCGCAACCGCGCAGCGCCCACCTTCATGGCCGACGGGCTGTATCTCGCGCACGTCGGCTACCCGGCGGAATTCGCCGTCCCGCCCGCGCAGCTCGGCAGCGTGCCGTGGAGCAGCGTCTGGGCCGACCTGGACCCGCAACCATGAACGATCCCGTTTCTTCCCGCTCGCCCGTCGAATCCGCCGTGCCGCCGCGCACGCGCATCAAGCTGTGCGGGCTGTCGCGCCCGGACGACGTGCTGCATGCGGCCGCGCTCGGCGCCGATGCGATCGGCCTCGTGTTCTACGCGAAAAGTCCGCGCGCCGTGACGATCGCGCAGGCGGCCGAGCTCGCGCGGCTCGCGCCGCCGTTCGTGTCGGTGGTCGGGCTGTTCGTGAACGCGACGGCGGCCGAGATCGAAGCGGTCGTACGCGACGTGCCGCTCACGCTGCTGCAGTTCCACGGGGACGAAACGCCGGAGCAGTGCGACGCGCTCGGGCGTGCGGCGCGTCTGCCGTGGGTGCGCGCGGTGCGCGTCGGGCCCTCGACGCAATCGGCCGATTTGGTAGAATCGTCACTTCATTACTCGAAAGCGCGCGGCCTCCTGTTCGACACACTGGTGCCGGACTACGGCGGCAGCGGCAAGGTCTTCGATTGGTCACTTATTCCCGCAGAGCTCGCGCGTCGGGCCGTTTTGAGTGGTGGCTTGAACGCGCAAAACGTCGGTGACGCGATCCGCCAGCTGCGTCCATTCGCTGTCGATGTCTCGAGCGGCATCGAAGTGGAGGGCGCAAAGGGCGTGAAGGATCACGCCCGAATGGCGGCGTTCGTGCGCGCGGTGCGCGACGCGGACGCCCGGTGATGCCAGCCGGTGCGACTCCCACAGCGGGGCGCACCGACCGATCGAGAGTGACACATCATGTACAACCTTCCTGACGATCGCGGCCACTTCGGCCCGTATGGCGGCGTGTTCGTCGCCGAGACGCTGATTCACGCACTGGACGAACTGCGCGGCGCGTACGCGAAATACCAAAACGACCCCGATTTCGTCGCCGAGTTTCAGCGCGAACTGAAGCACTTCGTCGGCCGTCCGTCGCCGATCTATCACGCGCAGCGCTGGAGCGACACGCTCGGCGGCGCGCAGATCTATCTGAAGCGCGAGGATCTGAACCACACCGGCGCGCACAAGATCAACAACGTGATCGGCCAGGCGCTGCTCGCCAAGCGCATGGGCAAGAAACGCGTGATCGCCGAGACGGGCGCCGGCCAGCACGGCGTCGCCACGGCGACGATCTGCGCGCGCTTCGGGATGGAGTGCGTCGTCTACATGGGCGCCGAGGACGTGCGCCGCCAGGCCGCGAACGTGTACCGGATGAAGCTGCTCGGCGCGACCGTCGTGCCGGTCGAATCGGGTTCGCGCACGCTGAAGGACGCGCTGAACGAGGCGATGCGCGACTGGGTCACGAACATCGAGAACACGTTCTACATCATCGGCACGGTCGCGGGCCCGCATCCGTATCCGATGATGGTGCGCGACTTCCAGCGCGTGATCGGCGACGAATGCAAGGTGCAGATGCCGGAACTCGCCGGCCGCCAGCCGGACGCGGTGATCGCCTGCGTCGGCGGCGGCTCGAACGCGATGGGCATTTTCTATCCGTACATCGACGATGCGTCGGTGCAGCTGATCGGCGTCGAAGCCGCGGGCGACGGCCTCGACACCGGCCATCATGCGGCCTCGCTGATCGCCGGCAGCCCGGGCGTGCTGCACGGCAACCGCACCTATCTGCTGCAGGACGACAACGGCCAGATCATCGAGACGCATTCGGTGTCGGCGGGCCTCGACTACCCGGGCGTCGGTCCCGAGCACGCATGGCTGAAGGACAGCGGCCGCGCTCAGTACGTCGGGATCACCGACGAAGAGGCGCTGAAAGCGTTCCACGACTGCTGCCGGATCGAGGGCATCATCCCCGCGCTCGAGTCGAGCCACGCGATCGCGTATGGCGTGAAGCTCGCGCCGACGTTGCCGAAGGACAAGATCCTGCTCGTCAATCTGTCGGGCCGCGGCGACAAGGACATGCATACGGTCGCCGAGCGATCGGGCATCACGCTCTGACGGTCCGATGCGCGAACTGATCGAAGAGCCGGGCGGCGGTGCCGCGGCCGACGAACCGGCGGCGCAGGCCGCCGCCGTCGCGCCGCGCGCGCTGCCGCCCGGGATCGAACTGCACAACCGCGATTTCCTGACCGAGGCCGCACGGCTGCCCGACGCGTCGATCGACCTGATCGTCGCGGATCCGCCGTACGGGCTCGGCAAGGACTACGGCAACGACTCGGACAAGCGCTCGGGCGACGCGTTTCTCGGATGGACGCGCGAATGGCTCGAACTCGCGATTCCGAAGCTCAAGCCGAGCGGCTCGATGTACGTGTTCTGCACGTGGCAGTACGCGCCGGAGATCTTCAGTTTCCTGAAGACGAAGCTCACGATGATCAACGAGATCATCTGGGACCGCCGCGTGCCGAGCATGGGCGGCACGACGCGCCGGTTCACGTCGGTGCACGACAACATCGGCTTTTTCGCGGTCTCGAAAGCGTATTACTTCGATCTCGATCCGGTTCGCATCCCTTACGACGCCGATACGAAGAAGGCCCGCTCGCGCAAGCTGTTCGAAGGCAGCAAGTGGCTGGAGATGGGCTACAACCCGAAGGACGTCTGGTCGGTCTCGCGCCTGCACCGGCAGCACGCGGAGCGCGTCGATCATCCGACCCAGAAGCCGCTCGAAATCATCGAGCGGATGGTGCTCGCGAGCTGCCCGCCGGGCGGCCGCGTGCTCGATCCGTTCATGGGCAGCGGCACGACCGCGGTGGCCTGCGCACGGCAGGGGCGCGACTTCGTCGGCTACGAGATCAACGAAAGTTACTGCGCGATCGCGCGCGAGCGCGTGCATGCGCTCGCGGCGCAGGCGTGCGCATGACGCACGCCGCCGCATCGCCGGTCGCACACTTTGCACGGATCCGGCCGGGGCGCTGACGCGCCGCGTCCGGATCGACACAGGAAAATTGCCATGTCGCGTATTCAGCAGACCTTCGCCGCACTCGCCCAGCAGGGCCGAAAGGGCCTGATCCCGTTCATCACGGCCGGCGACCCGGATCCCGCGAAAACGGTCGAATTCATGCACGCGCTCGCCGCCGGCGGCGCGGACGTCATCGAGCTCGGTGTGCCGTTCTCGGACCCGATGGCCGACGGCCCGGTGATCCAGCGCTCGTCGGAACGCGCGCTCGCGCGCGGCGTCACGCTCAAGCACGTGCTCGCCGACGTCAAGCGCTTTCGCGAGACCAACCAGACGACGCCCGTCGTGCTGATGGGCTATGCGAATCCGATCGAGCGGCACGGCGTCGACGCGTTCGCGGCCGACGCGCGCGCGGCGGGTGTCGACGGCGTGCTCGTCGTCGACTATCCGCCCGAAGAAGCGGCCGCGTTCGCCGAGAAAATGCGTGCGGCCGGCATCGATCCGATCTTCCTGCTCGCGCCGACGTCGACCGACGCGCGCATCGCGGAAGTGGGCAAGATCGCGAGCGGCTACGTGTACTACGTGTCGCTGAAGGGCGTGACCGGTGCCGGAAATCTGGATGTTTCGAGCATTGCGGGTAAAATCCCGGCCATCAAGTCGCGCGTGCCGGTTCCGGTGGGCGTCGGCTTCGGCATCCGCGACGCCGAAACGGCACGTGGGGTGGCCGAGGTGTCGGACGCCGTCGTGATCGGCAGCCGCCTCGTTCAGCTGCTCGAAAGCGCTGCGCCGGAAGGTGCCGTCGCCGCGCTGCAGGCCTTCATTGCAGAGCTGCGCGCCGCGCTGGACGGCGCGGCGAAGACGGCGCGATAACCAACAACACAGGAAGCGGAGCGGGCCGCACGGCCCGTCCCGCCACGGAACAGGAAACCATACGATGAGCTGGCTCGACAAACTGTTGCCGCCGAAGATCAAGCAGACGGACCCGAAAAGCCGCAAGGGCATTCCGGAAGGCCTGTGGGTCAAGTGCCCGTCCTGCGAGGCCGTGCTGTACCGCAACGACGTGGACGCGAATCTGCACGTCTGCCCGAAGTGCGATCACCACATGCGCATCGGTGCACGCGAGCGTCTCGATGCGCTGCTCGATCCGGAAGGCCGCTACGAGATCGGCCAGGAAATCGTGCCGGTCGACTCGCTGAAGTTCAAGGACAGCCGCAAGTACCCCGACCGTCTGAAGGAAGCGATGGACGAAACGGGCGAAACCGACGCGATGGTCGTGATGGGCGGTGCGATCCACACGCTGCCTGTCGTCGCCGCATGCTTCGAGTTCTCGTTCATGGGCGGCTCGATGGGGTCGGTCGTCGGCGAACGCTTCGCGCGCGGCGCGCAGAATGCGCTCGAACAGCACGTGCCGTTCATCTGCTTTACCGCATCGGGCGGCGCGCGGATGCAGGAAAGCCTGCTGTCGCTGATGCAGATGGCCAAGACCACCGCGATGCTGACCAAGCTGTCCGAAGCGAAGCTGCCGTTCATTTCGGTGCTGACCGATCCGACGATGGGCGGCGTGTCGGCGAGCTTCGCATTCCTCGGCGACGTCGTGATCGCCGAGCCGAAGGCGCTGATCGGCTTTGCGGGCCCGCGCGTGATCGAGCAGACGGTTCGCGAGAAGCTGCCGGAAGGCTTCCAGCGCGCCGAGTTCCTGCTGAAGACGGGCGCGATCGACATGATCGTCGACCGGCGCAAGATGCGCGACGAGATCGCGCAACTGCTCGCGCTGCTGCAGCGACAACCGGCCGACGCGCTCGCCTGAGCGCAGCGCCCGGCATGAACCGCGCGCGTCGCCCGACCGGTCCGTCGGGCGGCGCGCTTCGTTTTTCGGCGTAGTGACGGTACCGATCCAGATTTGATCCGATGAGCACTTTTCCCACCCTCGACGCGTGGCTCTCGCACCTCGAGCGCGCACACCCGGTCGGCATCGACATGGGCCTCACCCGCATCGGGCAGGTCAAGGCGGCGCTGCAGCTCGAATTCGCGTGTCCGGTGATCACGGTCGGCGGCACGAACGGCAAGGGGTCGACGTGTGCGTTCCTCGAGACGATCCTCGTGCGCGCGGGCTATAAGGTCGGCTGCCATACGTCGCCGCATCTGCTCGAATTCAACGAACGCGCGCGCGTGAACGGCGAGGTCGTCAGCGACGCGGAACTGCTGCCGCATTTCGAGGCCGTCGAAGCCGCGCGCACGTCGCTGCCGGAGCCCGTCTCGCTCACGTATTTCGAATTCACGACGCTCGCGATCCTGCATCTGTTCGCGTCGCGCGGGCTCGATGCGGTGATCCTCGAAGTCGGCCTCGGCGGCCGGCTCGATGCGGTCAACATCATCGACACCGACTGCGCGATCGTCACGAGCATCGACATCGACCACACCGAATATCTCGGCGACACGCGCGAGAAGATCGCGTTCGAGAAGGCCGGAATCTTCCGTCCGGGCAAGCCGGCGATCTGCGGCGATCCCGCTGCGCCGCAGACGCTCGTCGATCACGCGGCCGCGATCGGCGCCGATCTGTGGCTCGTCGGCCGCGATTTCCGCTACGAGGCGCAGCCGGGCGCGGAGCGCCAGCAGTGGAGCTACATCGGCCGCGACAAGCGCTATCCGGCGCTCGCGTATCCGGCACTGCGCGGCGCGAATCAGCTGATCAACGCGTCCGCGGCGCTGGCCGCGCTCGAGGCGTTGCGTCCGCAACTGCCGGTGTCCGCGCAGGACATCCGGCTCGGCCTCGCGAACGTCGAGCTGCCCGGTCGCTTCCAGGTGCTGCCCGGCAAGCCGGCGATCGTGCTCGACGTCGCGCACAACCCGCATGCGGCGGCCGTGCTCGAGCAGAACCTCGGCAACATGGGCTTCTTTCCGTACACGTACGCGGTGTTCGGGGCCATGCACGACAAGGACATCGACGGCGTGCTGCGTCACCTGAAGGGCGAGATCGACCACTGGTGCGTGACGGATCTGCCGCTGCCGCGCGCGGCCAGCGCGGAGCAGCTCGAAGCGGCGCTGCGCAATGCCGGCGTGCAGGACGGGCCCGATTCGAGCGTCAAGCGCTACGCGTCGCCGGCCGACGCGTTTAGCGATGCGCTAAAAAGAGCATCCGAGAATGATAGAATCGTGGTTTTCGGCAGTTTCCATACGGTTGCCGGCGTGATGGCCTACCGTAAATCGCAGCAACACTGACTGACGGGCAGTTTCGGACTCAGCCATTCATGGGAATTTTCTCGTTCGGCAAGAAAGACGACGACGCGCCCACCCGGCGCGGCGGTCGTACCGGGGCCTCCCGGACCGTGCGCACCGAGCGCACTGAACGCGTCGAGCGACGCTCGCGCCGTACCGAGCGTCCGGAATCGGACGCACTGCTCCTCGATCCGACCCTTCCAGAAAAGCAACGCGCGCGCCGTCGTCTCGTAGGCGCGATCGCCCTCGTCGTCGCGGCGGTGATCGTGCTGCCGATGGTGCTCGATTCGCATCCGAAGCCGGTCACCGACGACATCGCGATCGACATTCCGAACCGGCCCGCGCATCAGCCGGCCGCGTCGCGCGACGACGATGCGGCCGACGTGCAGGCCGGCGTCGCGCACGACGAGCCGCCGGCGTCCGAGGCCGTTGCGGCTGCACCGGCCCCTGCGCCGAAAGCGGCTGCGAAACCGGCCCAGAAACCCGATACTACCGCGACGGCGAGCGTGACGCCGCCGAAGGCCGCGGCACCGGCCGCGCCTACGCCGGCCGCGCCTAAG
>NZ_KV786593.1:0-7535 GCF_001806955.1 Burkholderia sp. HMSC10F09 | reverse complement strand
ATCGCGCACCGCGGCGCGGTACGCGGGCGATGCCGTGCCGCCCGACGCCAGCGCGGCGCGCATGTCGCGCGCGAGCGCATCGAGCGACGACAGACGGGCGAGGGCCGCGTCGCACACGTGCCGGTCGCCCGGCCGCATGTCGTCGTGTTGCGCGTCGCCATGCGGGTCGACGGCGGCCGCTGCATCGGCATGCCGGCCCTCATCGACGAACATCAAATAGGCCGATGCAGCGGCCCGGCCTTCCGCGATCTCGCGACGGATCGACGCCAGCGCATCGAGCGCATCGGGATCGCCGCACAGCACCGCGACCGACGCCGCGCGGCCGCGCTCGATGCGCTGCGCGTATGCGATCTCCTCGTCGTGCGTGAGGAGCGGCGCCGTGCCCATCTCGCGCAGATAGAGCCGCACCGGATCGGTCGTGCGCGGCGCGAGCAGATCGAAGGCCGCGAACGCACCGTTGCGCTGGGCCGCCGCGCGGGAGAGTGGTGGGGGCCGGAAATACCGGTCGAGCGACCAGTCCGTTTCCGCGTGGGCATCGTCCGATACCGCGATGCCGAGTTCCGCAAGGACGGCCGTCGCGGCGTCGATGCCGGCATCGTGCGCGTCGTCGTCGGGCAGCGCGTCGATCACGTCGCCGCGCGTCACGAAGCCGCGCGACAGGCCGAGTGCGATCAATCCGGCGAAAGGCGCGCTCGCCGATGCGAGCGCGTCGTCGTGGCCGGCCGCGGGCGCCGGCTGCCGTGCATTGGACATCGCCGATGCGTCGCGCGCGGCATCACGCGCGCTTTGCATACACGTTGCACCAGCCGTCCGCCGCGACCGCCTTGCCGCCGAACATCGGACACGTGCCCGCTGCGTCCGCGGCGTCGCCCTTGTAGAACCGGCAGTTCGCGCAGCGCTGGCCGGGCTGGTATTTCGGGAACTGCGCCGTATCGACGGCCGAGGCGTGCGCACGATAGCCGAGCGATTTCGCCGTGGCGTCGTTTTCGTCGACGAGCGGCGGCGCCGCGACCGAGGTGCGCGCTGCCGCGAGCGCCGCGCACAGGCCGAGCGTGTGGACGATGAAGGTTCTGCGAGTCGTCGAGTGAGTCACTGTCGTATGTCCTGATGAAGAGAAAAAAACAGAGGCGTGCGGCGCCGTTCGCATCGGCGTGCCGGCGTGCGGCCGTCACTGTCCCGCGGCTCGATGGCCGGCGGGGCCGACGACGAGCGGCGCGGTCGATGCGCGCGCGGTATCGGCCGTCAGCTTGCTCTTGCCCGCGACATAGCCGTTCGACGCGAGCAGGAAGGCCATCAGGTCCGCGTATTCGTCGTCCTTCAGCTTGCCGGGCTGGTCGGCCGGCATGTTGGTCGCCATGTAGCCGAACACGCCGCCGATCGTCAGATGCGAATGCGACAGCGGCGCGAACGACGGGCCGCTCAGCGCAGGCGCGGTGTTGCCTTCGAGATCCGCGCCGTGGCATTTCGCGCAGGCGTTGCCGTACAGCGCGCGGCCATGCTCGACCTGGGCGGCGTCGAACGTCGGCGCGTGCTCGGCGGTGCTCGCGGCGATCCGGATGAAGCCGCCGCCGGCCGGCAAGCCGCGCGCGCGCACGATGCCCGCGCGCATGATGCCGCCGGCGACGTGCGGCATCGCATCTGCGTCGCGCGCTTCGAGTGCGTTGGCCGGCAGCGTCCATTTGCGCGTGAGCGCGGCGAGCCGGCCGTCACGCTTCATCTGCGTGAGCGCGGTGTCGATCCGCTGCTGCAGCGAGGCCGAGCGCGGCGCGAACGCAAATGCCAGCTGCCATGCGGTGTACGGCGACGATGTCGGCGCGATGCGAAACGCCTGCTTCGGATGCGCGGCCTGATACGCAACGACGGCCGGATACCAGACGATCGCGCGATGCGCGCGGCCGGTGGCGACTGCCGCGACGGTCTGCTCGGACGTGTTCTCGAGATCGAAGTGCGCGTTCTGCTGCTGGACCGCGATCAGTTGCGCGGGGCTCGCGTACGTCGCGGCGACGATCTCGCGGCCGCTCGTCGACGCAGCCGCGTCGCGGCGCGTGACGCTCACGTAGCCGGAACGCAGATAGCCCTGCGAGAACAGCAGCGTCGTGTCGGACGCATCGGCGATCGCCGAGCGCGGGAAGCCCGCGAGCACGTCGCAATCGCGTTCGAGCAGCCGCACGAGCTCGTGCGCGGAGACGCCGTCGTCGTCGCCGCCGTCGACGCCCGGGGCGGCGAACGTCGCGACGACGCCGGCCGTGCGGAACGCTTCGCGCGCGACGGCCTTGTCGAGCGCAGCGGTCGGCGTGCCGGGAAGCGAGCACACGCGCACCGGCGCGGCGGCGGCGGGCAGTGCCGTCAGCGCGGCGCCGGATGCGAGCGCGCAGGCCGCGGCGAGGTGGGGGAGTCGGATGTTCATGTTCGTACGCTCGGATGGAAGTCGGGAAGCGCGCCCGCGCGCGGCGGCGCGGGCGCGACGTAGCAGCGGCTCAGGTGCGATCGAGGGCGAACACGTAAAGCGTGCCGCCGCGCGGCACGTCGTCCGCCGCCTTCGCCATCGGGCCGCCCCAGATCGGGTTCGCGCCGCCGTAGCCGGCGAGCACCGCGACGTATTCCTTGCCGTCGACCTCGAACACCGACGGCTGCGCGATGATGCCGCTCGCGAGCTTCGGGCTTTCCCACAGCACCTTGCCGGTCGATACGTCGAACGCGTACAGGTGTCCGTCGAGCGAGCCGCTGAACGCGAGGCCGCTCGCGGTCGTCGCGACGCCGCCGTTCCACGGCAGCTTGCTCCAGTGGCTCCAGACCTTCTTGCCGGTGTTCACGTCGATCGCCTGCAGTTCGCCGTATCCTTCGCTGCCGGGCTCGGGCTTGATCTCGAAGCCTTCGCCGAGATACGGCAGCCCTTCCATGTAGTTCACCGACTTGCCCGACAGGCTCATGCACGCGTGCAGCGACGGCACGATCGCCAGGTGGCGCTCGGGGTCGTACGACACCGACCACCAGTTCTTGCCGCCGAGGAAGCTCGGGCACGTATCGATCGTCGTGCCGACCTTCGGATACTTCGCCGGATCCTGGATCGGCGTGCCGTCCTCGGTGTAGCCGGTGACCGACGTCGCCTTCACGAACGGCTCCGCGTAGATCAGCTTGCCGGTATCGCGGTCGATCGCGTGGAAGAAGCCGTTGCGGTCCGCATGGATGATCGCGTCGCGCGCCTGGCCCTTGTAGCGGATCGTCGCGAGGATCGGCGTGTTCACGCCGTCGTAATCCCACGTGTCGTGCTTCGTGTACTGGTAGTGCCACTTCAGATCGCCGTTCTTCGGGTCCAGCGCGAGCAGCGAATCCGAATAGAGGTTGTCGCCGGGACGCAGATCGGCGAGCCACGGCCCCGGATTGCCGACGCCCCAGTACAGCGTGCGCGTCGCCGCATCGTAGGTGCCGGTCAGCCACGCGGGTGCGCCGCCGTGCGTCTGCATCCCGTCCGGCCAGGTGTCGCCGTGTTTCTCGCCCTGGCCCGGAATCGTGAAGCGCTTCCACAGCAGCGAGCCGTCGTTGGCGTTCAGCGCGGCGATGAAGCCGCGCGCGCCGTATTCGCCGCCCGAGCTGCCGACGACGATCGCACCGTCGAGCGCGAGCGGCGCGAGCGAGAACGCGTAGCCGAGGCCCGGCTCGAACATCTGCTTCTTCCACACGAGCGTGCCCGTCTGCGCGTCGAGCGCGGCCACTTCGCCGCTGAGCATCGCGACGTACACGTTCTTGCCGTAGAGCGCGACGCCGCGGTTCACGACGTCGCAGCACGCGGTCTTGAACGACTCCGCACCGAGCTTCGGCTCGTATTTCCAGAGCTGCGCGCCGGTCGCCGCGTCGAACGCGTAGACGTTGTCCTTCGGCGTCGTCACGAACAGATAGCGGCCATTGACGATCGGCGTCGCTTCGAAACCCTGCTTCAGTTCGGCCGGAAACTTGTAGCTCCAGGCCTGCGTGAGCCGGCCGACGTTCGACGCATCGATCTGCTTGAGCGGCGAGTGCGCCTGGCCGTTGTACGTGCGGTAGTAGGTCAGCCAGCCCGGATCGTGCTGCGCATTCGTCAGGCGCTGATACGTGACGGCCGGATAGTCGGCCGCGGCGTCCACGAGGCCGGGATTCAAGGCGATGGCGGCTGCCGCCGCGATGCCGATCGTTGCCAGTCGGCTCGTCGAAGCCGAGAGTTTCTTCATGGTTGTCTCCTGAGTCATTGTGGTCGCACCGCGGCAAACCGATCGCCGGGCCGGCATGGACGGGTTCCGGATCCAGTGCGACCTCGGTCACGCAAATCGCATGCCATTGCGCTCGCGGCCTTGTACGGCAAGGGTCGGCGCGCGAATCGAAGGCGGCGCCGGCAATGCGCGGCATGGTCGGCCGCGGCGCGCATCTGTTGCGTTCGGGAACAGCTGGGTGTGCGAACTGTTGCGAAACATGACAGTGCGGACGGCACGCAGGTGCCGGTTGGCGTGGCGATGCGGCGATGTGGGCGGCGTGCGTCGATCGACCGACATTGCGTCATTGCATGCGTCGCCCGCGCATCGCGCGGTGCGCATCGCCAATCGCGGTCGGCCCACCGACGACAGCGCCGACCGAAGCGCAACACCCGTCGATACGAAGATGGTGCGTGTGCCGCACGGTGTCGCGGCGGCACATGGAAGCACACCGCGCACATCGCGATTCGCGCTCATCGGCATGCTTCTTGCCATCCGCAGTACCGGCGATTCGTCGCGCAGCATGCACCGCGGCACGCACGCGCGATGCATCGCGAGACCGACAACGACACCGGAGGAGACACGATGAAAGAGACCGCACCGCCGAAGCGGCGCGTCGCGGCATGCCGCGCGCGCATCGGGCTGTGCTGCGGCGGCGCGGTCGGCGGGCTGCTGATCGCATGGCCCGCGCATGCCGCACCGGACGATAGCCGCGACGCGACGACGCTTGCCCCGATCGTCGTCGTCGGCACCACGCCGCTGCTCGGGATCGGCACGCCGCTGTCGCGCGTGCCCTCGAACGTGCAGACCGTGCGCAGTGCCGAACTCGACCGCCAGCATCGCAGCACGCTGACCGACTATCTCGACAAGAACGCGACGAGCGTCGACATCGCGGAGGCGCAGGGCAACCCTTACCAGCCGGACATCAACTACCGCGGCTTTACCGCGTCGCCGGTCGTCGGCACGCCGCAGGGCCTGTCGGTGTTCGTCGACGGCGTGCGCATCAACGAATCGTTCGGCGACGTCGTGAACTGGGACATCCTGCCGCCGTCCGCGATCGACACGCTTCAGCTGATTCCCGGCTCGAACCCGACCTACGGGCTCAACACGCTCGGCGGCGCGCTGGCGATCACGACGAAGAACGGCAGCACGAGTGCGGGCGGCGCAGTGGAGGTCAGCGCGGGCTCGTGGGGGCGCAAGACGGTGCAGTTCGAGCAGGGCGGCCGTGTCGGCGATCGTGTCGACTACTACCTGAACGCGAACGTGGCGAACGACAACGGCTGGGCCGACCACAATGCGAGCCGCGTGCGGCAAATCTTCGGCAAGCTTCGCTATACCGATGCGGATACGACGCTGTCGCTGTCCGCCGGCGGCGCGGACAATACGCTGCACGGCACGCAGACGATTCCGCGCTCGTTCCTCGACAATCCGCGGCAGGCCTATACCTATCCGGACCTGAACCGCAATCGCGCCGGCTATCTGACGCTGTCCGGCGATCATGCGTTCGGCGATCGCGTGCAGCTGAGCGGCAACCTGTACTACCGGCGGTATCGGAACACGAACGTCAGCAGCAACGTGAACGAAGACGCCGGCCGCGCCGGCGACGATGACGCCGCCGAGGGCGCGCCGGCGTCCAACGACCGCTCGACGATCGCGACCGAGCGCTACGGCGCGAGCCTGCAGCTCACGTTGCTCGGCAAGCCGGCCGGCTTCGACAACCAGCTCGTCGTCGGCGCATCCGCGGATCTGGCGAACGCGCATTTCGAGCAGGCGTCGCAACCTGCGGCGTTTACCGATTCGCGCGCGGCGATCGGCATCGGCGAATTCCAGCAGACGACGCGCGCGAAGACGCGCAACGCGAACTACGGCTTCTATTTCGACGATACGCTGCAGCTCACGCCGCAATGGTCGATGACACTGGCCGGCCGCTACGACTGGGCGCGCGCGGCGATCGAGGACATCAGCGGGCTGCAGCCGCTGCTTACTGCCCGCCATACGTTCTCGCGCTTCAATCCGGCGATCGGCATCACCTGGAATCCGGTGCCCGGCCTGACCGCGTACGCGACCTACAACGAAGGCATGCGTTCGCCGACCGCGATCGAACTCGCGTGCGCCGACCCGGCCGCACCGTGCTCGCTGCCGAACGACTTTCTCGCCGATCCGCCGCTGAAGCCGGTGATCGCGAAGACGGTCGAATTCGGTGCACGCGGGCGCGTCGGCGCAGCGACGACGTGGAGCGCGGCGCTCTACCGCACGACGCTCGACGACGACATCCAGTTCGTCAGCAGCAACGGCGGCGCGGGCACGCTCGGCTATTTCCAGAACGTCGGCAAGACGCGCCGGCAAGGGATCGAGCTCACCGCGCATACGCACGTCGGGCCGGTCCGGATCGGGATCGGCTACAGCTATGTCGACGCGTCGTACCGCTCGACGTGGACCGAGCACAGCGCGAGCAACTCGAGCGCCGATGCACGCGGCAACATCGTCGTGCGATCGGGCGACCGCATCCCGGGCATTCCGGCAAGCACCGCGAAGCTGCGGCTCGACTATGCCGCGACGCCGACGTGGAGCCTCGGCACGAATCTCACGTACCGCAGCGGCGTGTTCGCGCGCGGCGACGAAAACAACCGCGACGCGGGCGGCAAGCTGCCGGGTTACCTGCTGATCGACGTCGACACGACGTGGCAGGCGACGAAACATCTGCAGCTGTTCGCGTCGATCACGAACCTGCTCGACAAGCGCTATGCGAGCTTCGGGATGCTCGGCCGGAATTTCTTCAACGGTCCGAACCATACGTTCGACGGCGCCGCTGCGGTCGACGAGACCTTCGTCGGGCCGGGCGCGCCGCGTGGCGCGTGGGTCGGCATGCGCTATGCGTGGGACTGAGCGCGCGCCGCGCGGCCGTTACGCATCGCCCAACAGCGTGCGGATCGCGCGCGCGAGACGGCGCGCGAGCGCGGCATCGCTGGCGAGATGACCGGCCGGCACGCGTTCGACGATCGCCGTCGGCACCGCGCGCGCGAGGCGCGCGACGTTGTCGACCGGGCAGACTGCGTCGCGCGTGCCGTGTACCGCATGCAGCGGTACGCCGGCGTGCGCGGCGCGACGCGCGAGCGACAGCAGCCGGCGCTCGCCGAGCCAGCAGCGGCGCTGCAGATAGTGCGCCTGGATCCGGTACTTGTCGGCGAGGCGGTCGAGCGCGCGCGGCGTCGTGCGCATGCGACGCGCGGGCGCGCCGGCGAGCAGCGCATCTTCGTACGCGCTCCACGCGCGCGCGATCGCGCGGCGTCGACCGGCATCGACGCCTGGCCG
>NZ_KV786592.1:0-11181 GCF_001806955.1 Burkholderia sp. HMSC10F09 | reverse complement strand
CGCACGCGTGCCGCCGCCCGACGCGGCCGATCCGCTGCCGTGGCTGCAGCCGCTTGCGCCGCCGCCGGCGGCGCGGCGCGCCGCGTTTCACGCGCTCGTCTGCGAGTTCAACCTGCGGCCGGACCGCTATCTGCACGTGACGCGCGTGCCGGACGACTGGCCCGCGCGCTACCGCTCGCCCGACGCGTTCGGCGCGGCCGGCCGCAAGCTGCTCGCGCGCCATCTGCTGGCCGTGCATGGCGTGGCGGGCCGTCACGACTTCGACGTCGCGAACGCGTGCGCGCGCGTGGCGCTGCTGCCGGGCGCGGCGCTCGAGCAGCTCGCCGCGTATGCGGGGCTGCTGCTGCATCGCGGCTGGCTGCGCGACGCGCTGACCGTGCGGCGCATCCGCGCGGAAGTCGCTGCGAAACTCGGCGGCGATGCGCTGACGCTCGCGCTCGAACGCGCGCCCGAATTCGGCGCGCTCGCCGATACGCTCGAACCGTGGCGCGCGGAGCCGGCCATGCTGCCCGCCGTGATTCGCGCGCGCGGCGGGCGGCTGCTGGCCGACTTCATCGGCGCGGCCGGCGACGCGGTCGCGCGCCGCGTGCGGCTGAAGTTCAACCGCGCGATCGACGACGAAGCGCCGTACTGGCTCAATCGCGCGCAGCGCGACCAGTTCGGCGAACTGCTGTTCCTGTTTCTGATTCCCGAGAGGCTTGCGTCATGGGACTGGCTTTTCTGATCACGAGCGACAACCTGCAGCTGCTGTCCGAGCGCAAGGTGCTGAAGGAGCGCGAATACGCGGCGCTGCTCGACGCGTCCGCGGTGATCGCGACCGCGCGCGACGAAGCGCAGCGGATCGTCGCCGATGCGCAGCGCGAGTTCGAGCGGCGCCACGCGGCCGGCTACGAGGAAGGGATGCGCCGCGCGCAGCGCGAACAGGCGGCGCAGACCTACGCGCAGGCGCTCGCGGCCGCGCGCACGATGGAGTCGATGAAGGACGCGATGGCCGAGATCGTCGTGAAGGCCGTGCGCGCGATCGTCGGCGAGATGAGCACGCAGAAGCTGTACGAGGCCGCGCTCGCGCGCATCGCGCCGCTCGTGCGCGACGAGGCGTTCGTGACCGTGCGCGTCGCGCCGGGCCGCAGCGACGAAATGCGCGACGCGCTCGAGCGCGCGTTCGCCGCGCAGACGAACCGGCAGAAGATCCGCATCGTCGAGGATGCGCAACTCGCGCGCGACGCCTGCGCGGTCGAAACGCCGTCCGGGCGCATCGACGCGAGCCTCGATCTGCAGATCGACGCGCTGCGCCAGGCGATTCGCCGCGACGCGTCGTTCGGAGCCGCACGATGAACGCGCCGCACGACGAAACGCCGCCGCCCGGCGACGATGCGGCCGACGCGCCGTTCGACCGCGGCCGGCTCGTCGGCGATCTCGATGCGGCGCTCGCGTTTTTCTCGCCGGTGTCGGTGCAGGGCCGCGTCAATCACGCGGTCGGGCAGATCCTGAACGCGACCGGCATCCGCGCGAAGCTCGGCGAGATCTGCGAGCTGCGCACGCCGAATCAGCCGACGCTGCTCGCCGAGGTGGTCGGCTTCTCGCGGCAGACGACGCTGCTCACGCCGCTCGGCGACGTGGCCGGCCTGTCGCCGGAGACGACCGTCGTGCCGTCCGGCCGCGAGCATGTGTTTCCGGTCGGCGAGGCGCTGTTCGGCCGCGTGCTCGACGGCCTCGGCCGGCCGCTCGACGATCGCGGGCCGGTGACCGGCGCGACCTGGGTGTCGACGCAGCAGGACCCGCCGAACCCGCTCGCGCGCCGGATGATCGACACGCCGTTTCCGACCGGCGTGCGCGTGATCGACGGGCTGATGACGCTCGGCGTCGGGCAGCGCGTCGGGATCTTCGCGCCGTCGGGCGTCGGCAAGAGCACGCTGCTCGGGATGATCGCGCGCGGCGCGCCGGCCGACGTGAACGTGATCGCGCTCGTCGGCGAACGCGGGCGCGAGGTGCGCGAATTCATCGAGCATGCGCTGTCGCCGGAGGTGCGTGCACGCTCGATCGTCGTCGTATCGACGTCGGACCGGCCCGCGATGGAGCGCGTGAAGTCCGCGCTCGTCGCGACCGCGATCGCCGAGCATTTCCGCGATGCGGGCAAGCGCGTGCTGCTGCTCGTCGATTCGCTGACGCGCTTCGCGCGGGCGCAGCGCGAGGTCGGCCTCGCGAGCGGCGAGCCGCCGACACGCCGCAGCTTTCCGCCGTCGACGTTCGCGGTGCTGCCGCGCCTGCTCGAACGCGCGGGGCAGGGCGCGGCCGGCTCGATCACGGCGCTCTACACGGTGCTCGTCGAAGGCGACGAGGAATCCGACCCGATCGCGGAGGAGGTGCGCTCGATTCTCGACGGCCATATCGTGCTGTCGCGCAAGATCGCGCTTGCGAACCGCTATCCGGCGATCGACGTGCTCGCGAGCCTGTCGCGCGTGATGCCGCTCGTCGCGAGCCGCGCACATCAGCAGGCGGCCGCGCGCGTGCGCGAGCTGATCGCGAAGTATCAGGAGATCGAGCTGCTCGTGCAGATCGGCGAGTATCGCGAAGGCAGCGACCGGCTCGGCGATCTCGCGCTGCGTGCGCGCGAGGCGATCGGCGCGTTCTGCGCGCAGGCGCAGCACGAGGACGTGCGCTTCGACGCGCTGCTCGCGAAACTGACGAAACTGGCGAACGATCATGTCTGAAGCCGACGACCGCCGCGTGCTCGCGACGCTCGCGCGCCTGAAGCGCGTGCGCGAGATGCGCAGCCAGATCGCGCGCGTCGCGGCCGCGCGGCAGCAGCGCGTCGCCGCGCAGAGCCGGCACGCGCTCGATGTCGCGCACGCGCAGCTCGCGCGGCAGCTGGCCGCGAAAGCGGCGATCCAGACGCGGCTCGCCGACGACGCGCGCGACGCACGCACGCTGCAGGACGCCGCTGCCGATACGCGCACGTTCGACCGGCATATCGGCGCGGCGAGTGCGTCGGTCAACCAGGCGGCGCACGTGCATCGCGGCCACGAGGCGACGCTTGCCGAGCTGCAGCGCGCGGCGCGCAAGGCGAAGGCGGCCGAGGACAAGCTCGAGCGCGCCGGCGAGAAAGCGCGGCATGCGCGCGCGGCGCGCGTCGAGCGCGATGCCGACGAAGTCGCCGATGCGTACGCGGTGCGCCGTTTCGCGGCGCCCGGTGTGTGGGCGGCGGACGCCGGCCGACAACCGGATACCCATCGCGACACGCACGCGGACGCCGCCGCGTTCGACGCCGCCATGAGCGCGCAAAAACGGGCGGACGCGCAGGCGGGCACGCTGGACGCCGCCGCGAAACCGTCGGACGCGGCGCAGGCCGGCACGACCGATGCCGCCGCGCAGCCCGCCGCCGCCGCCGCCGCGGAGCGCCGATGCTAGATCACGCGTCGGGCTTCAACGACCTCGCCGGCACGCTGCGGCCGCTGCTGTACGTGATGCCGCGCCTGCTGCCAATCATGTTCGTCGTGCCGGTGTTCAACGAGCAGATCGTCACGGGGCTCGTGCGCAACGGCCTCGCGGTCGTGATCGCCGCGTTTGTCGCGCCCGCGATCGATGCCGCGCAGGTCGCGTCGCTGCCGTTCGTCACGTGGTGCGTGCTGGTCGCGAAGGAGGCGGTGGTCGGGATGCTGCTCGCCGGTGCGTTCAGCGCGGTGCTGTTCGCGATTCAGGGCGTCGGCTACCTGATCGACTTCCAGACCGGCAGCGGCAGTGCCGCGTTCTTCGATCCGATGGGCGGCCACGAAGGCGGCCCGACGTCTGGATTCCTGAACTTCGTCGCGATCGCGCTGTTCGTCACGGCGGGCGGGCTGCAGGTGCTCGTGCAGCTGTTCGCGCAGTCGTACGCGTGGTGGCCGATCGGCTCGCTCGGCCCCGACTTCTCGTCGATGCTGCAGACCTTCGTCGTGCGGCAGACCGACACGATCTTCGAATGGATGGTGAAGCTCGCCGCGCCGGTGATCATCGTGCTGGTGCTCGTCGAACTCGGCATCGGGCTCGTCGGCCGCGCGGTGCCGCAGCTCAACGTGTTCGTGTTCTCGCAGCCGCTCAAGAGTGCGCTCGCGGTGCTGATGATGGTGCTGTTCCTGCCGGTCGTCTATGCGTCGCTGCACGCGTTGCTGAGTCCCGACAGCGGCCTCGTCGCGCTGCTGCGCGCGTTGTTCGCCGCGCACGGCGGCGGCGCGTGAGCGCGCAGCGCGAAGCGGGGCGCCGATGAGCGAAAAGAACCAGCAGCCGACCGCGAAACGCCTGCGCGAGGCGCGCGAAAAAGGCGACGTGCCGAAGAGCGCGGAGACGATCTCGTCCGCGTTCTTCGTCGGCGTCTGCGTCGCGCTCGCGGTCGGCGTCGGCAGGCTGTTCGCGCGGTTGCAGGCGCTGTTCCGGCTCGTGTTCGACGCGGCGGGCGCGGCCGATCCGTCCGCGCGGATCGCGACGCTGATCGACGCGGCCGCGCGCGACTGGGCGACGCTGTCCGCGCAGATCGTCGCGGCCGGGCTGCTGCTCGGCGTGCTCGCGGGCTTCGTGCAGGTCGGCGGCGTGATGGCGTGGAGCCGGCTCGTGCCGCAGCTGTCGCGCCTCAATCCGGCCGAAGGCCTGAAGAACCTCTGGTCGCTGCGCAACCTCGTCAATCTCGCGAAGATGCTGCTGAAGACGGCACTGCTCGTCGCGACGCTCGGCTGGCTGATCGTCGAATCGCTCGATCCGTCCGTGCAGTCCGGCTTCACGCGGCCGATGTCGATCGTCGCGCTGATCGTGAAGCTGTTGATGCTGCTGTTCGGCTGGGCCGCGCTGATCTACGTCGTGATGGCGCTGATCGACATCGTCTATCAGCGCCACGAGTTCAACCGCAAGATGAAGATGTCGATCGACGAAGTGCGGCGCGAGCACAAGGAAGACGAAGGCGATCCGCACATCGCGGCGAAGCGCCGGCAGCTCGCGCGCGAAGTGCAGTTCGCGTCGCTGCCCGATCGCATCGGATTCGCATCGGTGGTCGTCTATTCGCCGCGCGTCGCGGTCGCGCTCTATTACGGCGGGATCGGCACGCTGCCGTGGGTGCTCGCGCGCGGCGAGGGCGATGCGGCCGAGCGGATCGTGCGGCTCGCGCGCGACGCGCTGCGTCCGACGCTCGCCAACGTCGGCCTCGCGCAGGCGCTGTACGACACGACGCCGGAGAACGGCACGATCCAGCCGCAGCATTTCCGCGAGGTTGCGCAGCTGCTGAAATGGGCGACCGGCGCGCCGTGATGCCCGGCGGCGGGCGCAGCCCCCTCGATATGTCCCCTTGCACTACCGTGCACGACGGCGCTTGACGCCGGTTTTTTTCCGGCCTTGCGTGCCGTTTACCGCGGAATTATTGCTGAATTATTTCTTCGTAAGATGGCGCGACCGTCATGCCGAACGGCGGGCCGCAGGGTCGCGTCGCGCAGGGCGGGTAGTCAACAGGGGCGGACAGGATACATGTGCGGAATCGACGGCTTTCTGAATAGCGTCGCCTTCGATGAGGAGACAGCGCGCGGCACGCTCGCGCGGATGACGGCGAGCCTCGCGCATCGCGGACCGGACGCACAGGGCTTGTGGGTCGATCCGGCGGCCGGGATCGCGCTCGGTCACCGGCGGCTCGCGATCGTCGACCTGTCGGTGCACGGCCGGCAGCCGATGGCGTCTGCGTGCGGCCGCTACGTGATGGTCTTCAACGGCGAGATCTACAACCACCGCGAACTGCGCGCGCAACTCGAGCGCGTCGGACGCGCGCCCGCGTGGCGCGGTCATTCCGACACCGAAGTGCTGCTCGCGGCGTTCGCCGCGTGGGGCGTCGACGCGACGCTGCGGCGCGCGACCGGGATGTTCGCGCTCGCGCTGTGGAACCGCGAATCGCGCGTGCTGACGCTCGCGCGCGACCGCATCGGCGAGAAACCGCTGTATTACGGGCGGATCGGCGACGCGCTCGTATTCGCGTCGGAGCTGAAGGCGCTGCGCGCCTATCCGGGCTTCGACGGCGAGATCGATCGCGACGCGCTGTGCCTGTATCTGCGACATTCCGCGGTGCCCGCGCCGCATACGATCTATCGCGGCATCCGCAAGCTGCCGCCCGGCACCTGGATCCAGTTCGAGCATGCGCAGGACACGCCGCGAATCCGCACGTACTGGGCGCTCGAGCACGCCATCGATGCCGGCCATCACGAGCCGTTCGCCGGCACCGCGGCCGAAGCCGTCGACCGGCTCGACACGGTGCTGCGGCAGGCCGTCGCGCGGCAGATGGAGGCCGACGTGCCGCTCGGCGCGTTCCTGTCGGGCGGCGTCGATTCGTCGGCGATCGTCGCGCTGATGCAGGCGCAGTCGGCCGCGCCCGTCGACACGTTCACGATCGGTTTTCACGAAGCGGGCTACGACGAGGCCGGCTACGCGAAGGCCGTCGCCCGCCATCTCGGCACGCGCCATACCGAGCTGTACGTGACGGCCGATCATGCGCTCGAGGTCGTGCCGAAGCTCCCGGCGATCTATGACGAGCCGTTCTCCGATGCGTCGCAGATTCCGACCTTCCTCGTCGCGGAACTGACGCGCCGGCACGTGAAGGTCAGCCTGTCCGGCGACGGCGGCGACGAGCTGTTCGGCGGCTATACGCGCTACTTCCTGACGCCGCGCCTCTGGCGCAAGCTGCATCGCGTGCCGGCGGCCGTGCGCACGCGGATCGCCGGCGCGCTGCACGCGCTGCGCCCCGATCATGCGGACCAGCTCGCGGCCGTCGCGCAGGGCGCCTGGGGCGCCGGCGAACTGCGCGAATCGCCGACGCGCATCGGCGACCGGCTGCACAAGCTCGGCCACGTGATGACGGCCGACAGCCGGATCGGGCTGTACCGGCTGCTGATGTCGTCGGTCCATCATCCGGAGCGCATCGCGCTCGCCGGGCACGAGCCGCCGACACCGCTCGATACGGCATCCGCGTGGCCCGCGCATCTGAGCTTTGCCGAGCAGGCGATGGCGATCGACACGCTCACCTACCTGCCGACCGACATCCTGACGAAGGTCGACCGCGCCGCGATGGCGGTCAGCCTCGAAACGCGGATGCCGTTCCTCGATCATCACGTCGTCGAATTCGCGTGGCGGCTGCCCGCATCGCTGCGCTTGCCCGAAGGGCAGTCGAAGGCGCTGCTGCGCCGGCTGCTCGACCGCTACGTGCCGACCGAGCTGATCGACCGGCCGAAGCAGGGTTTCTGCGCGCCGATCGATCACTGGCTGCGCGGCGCGCTGCGCGACTGGGCCGATGCGTTGCTGCAGCCGTCGCGGCTGCGCGACGAGGGTTTCTTCGACGCGGCCGCCGTCGAGCGGCTGTGGCGCCAGCATCAGGCGGGGCGCATGAACTGGCAGCATCAGCTGTGGACGGTGCTGATGTTCCAGGCGTGGCTCGACGCGCAGCGCACCGCCTGACGAGGCGGTGCGCGCCGCTGCTCAGCCGACGTTCAGCGGCTTGCCGATCGGCAAATGCGCGGGATCGCGCGCGGCCGACGGATTGAGCTGCAGAATCTCGCGGAACGCGGCGAGCGCCTGCTCGCTTTCCGGCATCGTGCGGCGATCGGCGGCCGGCACGTGCGCGGCGTCGAGCAGCGTATCGCGGTGCCGCTGGGCGATGACCCATAGCGAATCGCCGTCGACGACGAAGTAGGGTGCGGGCGGCGCCGTCGGCGTGCTGCCCGGCTGACCGGACGCCGGCGCGGAGGGCGTCGCACTCGTCGACGGTGCGGGCGACGGCACGGCAGATGGACCGGCCGACGGCGACGCGGCGCTCGGCGACGGGCTCGTGGCCGACGGCGACGGCGATGGCGATTGCGATGCACCGCCGGTCGGCGGCACGAGGTTCGACGGCTGCGCGGGCTTCTTCCTGTCGTCGTCGAAATAGGTATAGAGCCAGTTGCCGACGTAGATCGCGATCGGCGCGAGCACGATCGCGGTCGGAATCCGGCCGGTGACGGCCTTCGTCAGATTCGGGAAGTGCGTGTCGACGCGCGCGAGCGCCAGGAGCGTCGCCGATATGCTGCCCGATACCGCGAGCGGCCAGGCGACGCCGCTCGCCACGGTCGCATAGCCGGCCGCGATCGTCACGATGTCCGACGTTGCGTCGATGGCGCGGACGACGCGGCTGCGCCGGTCGAGCGACAGGTTGCGCGTCGCGCCGAGATGGATCGCCGCCGTGTAGCCGAGCCCGACCACCGCGCCGATGCCGCCGAGCAGCGGCGCGACGCCGTGGTTCGCCATGAAGTTGTGCACGGCGATCTCGCCGAGCCCGACATAGCCGGCGAGCGCGGCCGAGCGGCCGAGCTTGCCGAACAAGCGCCGCGGGTTGCCGTGGTGCATTTGCTGGATCGAGGTGCCGCCGAGCACGCCCTGCATCTGCGCGATCATGTCGTTCGCGATCAGCTTCGTGTATGCGACCGCGTCCTCGGCCGAAATCTTCTGGCTCGCGTGCAGCGCGAGCAGGCCGTCGACCTTCACGCGCGCCTCGTTGGCCAGCAGCTGCAGCGACGCGCCGCGCATCGGCTTGTCCATCTCGTGCGCGTCGAGCTGGCTCTCGAGCCCGCGCACGAAGCGGTCGAGCACGCGCCGGAACAGGCGCGGATCGCCGCCCTGCAGCGCGCGCACCGAATCCTGATGCAGCGCCTGCACGAGGCGGCCGGTGCGCGCGCCGACGAACAGCGCGTTGCTCGTCTCCTTGAATGCCGGCGAAGTCAGCCCGAAATGGTGCGCGCCGAAGCCGACGCCGAGGCCGACCGCCATCGACAGCAGGTTTTCCCGGTTGAACCACGTGCGCAGGCGGCCTGCCTGCTGCAGCCGCAATGCGTTCAGCTCCGCGTGCGCGGCCTGTTCGGGCGTGATCGGCTCTTGCGGGCCGATCTCCTGCTCGCGGCTCGATTGCGCGCTGACGAGACGGCTGTCGCTGAGCGGCTTCGCATCGTCGACGATCAGCTCCGGCTTCTGCACGATGTCGGTCCACTTCGGTCCGGCAGCCGAGAAGCGGCGTCGCGCGGGCAGTTTCAGCTGTTCCGGGCGGTCGAGCTTGCTGCCGATGTCGCGCTGCCAGTCTTCGGTGAAGCGCCGCGCCTCGGAATCGGGCGCCGGTGCGCGCGCAGGGTCCGCTTCCCATGCGCGCGTCGCATACGCGGCGACCGCATGGCGCGCGCGGTTCAGCAGCTTGGTCGTGTTGCCTTCGTACAGGCGCTCGACGAGCGCGTCGATTTCGGCGGGCGTCATCTTGTTGTCGCGGCCGATGCGGTCGATTTCGGCAAGCAGCATGCGGTGCTGTTCGACGAGCGCGTCGGGCTCGAGCCGTTCGAACACGCGCGTCAGCGCATCGGCGCCGTGGATGCGCTCGAACGTCGACGTGCCGCGCGCACGTGCGCGCGCGACGAGCATCTTGGCGAGCGCCGTCGTCAGTTCCTGGTTCGCGATGAAGTCGGAGCCGTGCGTCGCGTACGACAGCCCGACGTGCACCCACTGCAGCGTCGGCCGGTCGAGCAGCTGGTTCACGAGCTCGACGTGGCCGGCGCCGGGCACCGATTCCGGCACTGCATCCCAACCGTGGAACGTGATCATCACGTGCGGCGCGCGCTCGCGCGGGTGCTTCGCCGCCCATTTCTCGAGCAGCGACGCGAGCCGCACGTAGTCGTGATACTGATCGTTCGTGCCGGCCTGAAAGCGTTCGTCGACGCGCGACACCAGCGCGCGTCCGGATGCGGTTTCGAGCCGCAGCAGGAAGCCGCCTTCCGCGGCCGCGTCGAGCCAGGCATGCAGGCGCTGTTCGGTCAGTTCGTCGAGGTGGACTACATGGCCGTTCTCGCCGGTGATCGTCGCGTTGGCGTAGTTCATCTTCGCGCGCGTCTGGTCGCCGAGCCGCTTCACGTCGTTGACGAATTCCTGCTCGTGCTTCTTGCCCTGCGCGGCCGCGAGCGTATGCGGATCGAGGACGATCGTGACGGCCGCGCCGGCCGCGCCGTTGCGGCGAATCTGCTCGAGGAACAGTTGCGGATCGTCGGTCAGCCGATACGCGCGGCTCATCGGCGCGACGCGATACTGCACGTCGCGGCTCGACTTGAAGAACGACTTGATGATCTGCCGATCGACCGTCGCGGCCGCGCTCAGCTTGCGCTGCCAATCCTTCCAGCGCGGCACGGGTGCATAGCGTGCGCCGCCCGCCGCGTAGTCGCGCGCGACGTGCAGCCATTTGCCGAGCCAGCGCCATCCCTGCGCGTCGGCCATCACGACCGGCGGCGGCGCGTCGCCGGGCCGGTCCTGCAGCTCGAGCGGGCCCGCGCGCGTCTTGCCTTCGCGCGCGATGAACGTCTTCAGACGCGTCACGTACGCGAGCGGATCGGGCATGCCGCCGTCGCCGTAGCGCTGCTTCCATTCGATCTGTGTCGAGCTGACGAGCGCCGGCTGGTACGGCTTGATCTCGAGCACCGGATGCGCGGGCGGCGGCGCATTCTGCGTGCGGGCGGCTGCCTCTGCGCGGTCGATCTGCCGCTGTGTCGCGTCGCGCTCGCGGATCGCGGTCGCTTTCTCGTTGCGCGCCCAGTCGCGCAGTTTGTTCGCCCAGGTGCGGTCCGACGCATGCTGCAGCCGTTCGAGACGTTCGACGCGCTTGTTCAGCGCATGCAGACGCGTGCCCGGTGCGTAGGTGTCGATGCCGTCGGGCGGTAGTTCGGTCAGCAGTAGATGCACGTCGGCGCCGTACGGGCCGCGGCCGAGCGGCGACGCGTCGAGCGGCACGCCCGTGCCGCTCGTGTCGCGCCAGTTCTCGTGCCACAGCAGGTTGCCGTGCGCGTCGGGCACCAGCACGCCGTCGGGTTTCGCGAGGCGGTGCGCGATCGGATCGCTCGTGCGGTACACGTAGACGCGATGCGTGTCGGGCGACAGCGCGCCGCGTTCGGCGAGCGAGAGCAGATGCACCGCGTTGTGGCCGCTGAAGTCGAGCGCGTGGCCGGCATCGGCGGGCAGCAGGTGGGCGGCGACGAGTGCGTCGTGCAATGCCGCGCGTGTGCCGCGCGCAGTCGCAGGCAGCGAAGCGCTCGCAGTGGTCGAGGTGGTCGATGCGGACGAAGCCGACGCAGCCGCGGCCGGGTCCGGCGCACGCGTGGCGGCCGTGCCCGGCGGCAAGGCGCCGGC
>NZ_KV786591.1:0-18940 GCF_001806955.1 Burkholderia sp. HMSC10F09 | reverse complement strand
CCTGCCGCCGCGCCCGGCGCTGCTGTCGCGCCGCGCATGGCTCGCGCTCGTCGCGCTGTGCCTCGCGGTCGGCATCGGCGTGCCGCTCGCGGCGCTCGTCGCGCCCGAGTCGAGCGCGTTCCATCTGTCCGCCTATGCGATGACGCTCGCCGGCAAGCTGATGTGCTATGCGATCGCCGCGCTCGCGCTCGATCTCGTCTGGGGCTACTGCGGCATCCTGAGCCTCGGCCACGGGCTGTTCTTCGCGCTCGGCGGCTATGCGATCGGCATGTACCTGATGCGCGAGATCGGCCGCGACGGCCAGTACGGCAGCGACCTGCCCGACTTCATGGTGTTTCTCGACTGGCATCAATTGCCGTGGTACTGGGCCGGCACGCAGCACCTCGCGTGGGCGCTGCTGCTCGTCGTGCTCGTGCCGGCCGTGCTCGCGTGGGTATTCGGCTTTTTCGCTTTCCGTTCGCGCGTGAAGGGCGTCTATCTGTCGATCATCACGCAGGCGCTGACGTTCGCCGCGATGCTGCTGTTCTATCGGAACGAGACGGGCTTCGGCGGCAACAACGGCTTCACCGATTTCAAGCGGATCGCCGGCTTCCCGATCACGTCGCCCGGCACGCGCACCGTGCTGTTGCTGCTCACGTTCGCGACCCTCGTGCTCGCGTTCGTCGCCGCGCGCGCGATCGTCACGAGCAAGCTCGGCCGCGTCGTGACCGCGGTGCGCGACGGCGAGACGCGGCTGATGTTCCTCGGCTACAGCCCGCTCGCCTACAAGCTGTTCGTGTGGACCGTCTCGGCCGTGCTGTGCGGCATCGCGGGCGCGCTGTACGTGCCGCAGGTCGGCATCGTGAACCCCGGCGAGATGTCGCCCGGCAATTCGATCGAGATGGCGATCTGGGTCGCGGTCGGCGGACGCGGCACGCTGATCGGCCCGATCGTCGGCGCGTTCGCGGTGAACGGCGCGAAGAGCGTGTTTACCGCGTACTTCGCCGAATACTGGCTGTTCTTTCTCGGCCTGATCTTCGTGCTCGTGCCGCTGCTGCTGCCGCGCGGGATCATGGGCGTCGTCGAACGCGTGCTTGCGAAAGGGGAAAGCCGATGAACGGAACGGCGCTTTATCAGTTCATTCCGCCGCCGGAGGACGATCAGCATGCGGTGAGCGGCACCGCGTCGATGGGCCGCGTCGCGCCCACGGGCATCGACACGTCGCACGGCACGATCCTCTATCTCGAGGACATCGACGTGAGCTTCGACGGCTTTCGCGCGCTGAACAAGCTGTCGCTCGCGATCGACGTGGGCGAGCTGCGCTGCGTGATCGGACCGAACGGCGCGGGCAAGACGACGATGATGGACGTGATCACCGGCAAGACGCGCCCCGATGCGGGCAAGGTCTTCCTCGGCCAGACGCTCGACCTCGCGCGGATGAACGAGCCCGAGATCGCGCGCGCGGGGATCGGCCGCAAGTTCCAGAAGCCGACCGTGTTCGAACAGCATCCGGTGTGGGAAAACCTCGAGCTCGCGATGCAGACCGACAAGGGCTGGCTCGCGTCGCTGCGCGCGCGACTCGACCGCGACGCGCAGGCGAAGATCGAGGAAACGCTCGCGCTGATCGGCCTCGAAAGCCACGCGTTTCGCGCGGCGGGCGAGCTGTCGCACGGCCAGAAGCAGCGGCTCGAGATCGGCATGCTGCTGATGCAGCGCCCCGCGCTGCTGCTGCTCGACGAACCGGCGGCCGGGATGACCGATCACGAGACGATGGAACTCGCGGAACTGCTGAACACGTTGCGCGGCACGTGCTCGATGATGGTCGTCGAGCACGACATGGAATTCGTCGCGGCGCTCGCCGGCGACGCGGGCCGCGTGACGGTCATGGCAGAAGGCGCGGTGCTCGCGCAAGGCACGCTCGATCAGGTCAAGCGCAACGACGCCGTGATCGAGTCTTACCTCGGACGATGATGCGATGCTGAAGATCGAAGCGCTGAACCAGTACTACGGCGGCAGCCATATCCTGCGCAACGCGACGCTCGATGCCGAAGACGGCAAGCTCACCGTGCTGCTCGGCCGCAACGGCGTCGGCAAGACGACGCTGCTGCGCTGCGTGATGGGCGTCGTCGCCGCGAAAAGCGGCACCGTGTCGTGGCGCGGCGCGTCGCTCGGCACGTTGCGACCGGAGGCACGCGTGGCCGCCGGACTCGCCTACGTGCCGCAGGGCCGCGACATCTTTCCTCGATTGACCGTCGAAGAGAACCTGCTCGTCGGCGCGGCAAGCCGCAGCGCGCGCTCGAAAGTGCCCGAGCGCATCTATGCGCTGTTCCCCGTGCTGAAGGACATGCGCGCGCGGCGCGGCGGCGACCTGTCGGGCGGCCAGCAGCAGCAGCTCGCGATCGGCCGCGCGCTGATGAGCGAGCCGCAGCTGCTGATCCTCGACGAGCCGACCGAAGGCATCCAGCCGTCGATCATCCAGGACATCGGGCGCACGCTGCGGCAGCTCGTCGACGAAACGAAGATGACCGTGCTGCTCGTCGAACAGTATTACGATTTCGCGCGCTCGATCGCGGACCGCTACTGGGTGATGAGCCGCGGCGAGATCGTCGCGGGCGGCGACGCGCGCGACATGGATGCGAACGGCGTGCGCGAACTCATCGCGGTGTAGCGCGGCGCGCGCTCGCCGCGCGACCTTCATCGTCGGCACTTCCGCGAAAGCGGCATCGGCATTATTGTTCCGGTAGCATCCGCATTCGCGCTGCCGGTTGCGCGCCGATCCGCTCCCTTCGTTTTCCTTTCGCACCGATGTCCGCCTCCGATTCCCACGCGCCGCTGTCGCGCCCCGCCGTCGCCAAGTCGTGGCGCGGCCGCCTCGAACTCGGCTTCGAACGGCAGCACACGCGCACGGCACTCGTGCATCGCTTGCACGACGGCCCGTTGCGCGTGCAGCGCCCGCTGTATCCGGAAGGCGACGCGATCTGCCATGCGGTGATCGTGCATCCGCCGGGCGGCGTCGCGGGCGGCGACCGGCTCGACATCGACATCGCACTCGGCAAGGACACGCACGCGGTCCTCACCACACCGGGCGCGACGAAGTGGTACAAGTCGAACGGACTCGACGCCACGCAGCGCATCGCGATCGTGCTCGGCGAACGCGCAAAGCTCGACTGGCTGCCGCAGAACAATCTGTTTTTCGATCACGCGCACGCGTCGCTCGATTTCTCGCTGACGCTCGGCGCAGGCGCGAGCGCGATCGGCTGGGACGCGACGCAGCTCGGCCGCCAGGCGGCCGGTGAAACGTGGGCGGCCGGGCGCGTCGCGTCGACGTCGACGCTCGTCGATGCGCACGGCCGGCCGCTCTGGACCGAACGCGCGCTGCTCGATGCGCGCGACCCGCTGCGCGCGGCACCGCAGGGCCTCGCGGGCTTCCCCGCGTACGGCACGCTGTGGGCGGCCGGCGCCGCGTGCGACGCCGCACTCGCCGAATCGCTCGCCGAACGCATGCCGTTCGACGACACGCTGCGCGCGGGCGCGACCTGCGTGACGCCGGGCGTCGTGCTCGTGCGCGCGCTCGCCGCGTCGATGGAAACGCTGCAGCGTCACCTCACCGACTGCTGGCTGCATCTGCGGCCGATCGTGCACGGCGCCGAGGCGCGACCGTTGCGCCTCTGGCAGACCTGAGCACGCGCACCAGTTCGGCGCGCGCCGATGCACGGCGTTCGGGCAGCACGCACGACGAATGTGCATGGAATCGCGCGCGACGTGCATGGCACGCCCCTTGCTGCTTACCGACCCGCTACGTCGCGCACGCCGAACGACGCGGTGCTACGATGAGCCGCGTTCCCGCACGGGTGCCGTGTGCCGTCGAACATTACGCTTTCCTGAACGTCCGCCTTCATGAAACTGACTCCCCGAGAAAAAGACAAGCTGCTGATCTTCACGGCGGCACTGCTGGCCGAACGTCGCCGCGCACGCGGGCTCAAGCTGAACTATCCGGAGGCGGTCGCGTTCATCACGGCCGCGCTGATGGAAGCCGCGCGCGACGGCAAGACCGTCGCCGAAGTCATGCACTACGGCACGACGCTGCTCACGCGCGACGACGTCATGGACGGCGTGCCGGAGATGATTCCCGACATTCAGGTCGAAGCGACCTTCCCCGACGGCACGAAGCTCGTCACCGTCCATCACCCGATTCCGTAAGGCACCGCATGATTCCCGGCGAAATCCTCACCGACGACGGCGAACACGAACTGAACGCGGGACGCGCGACGATCGCGCTCGTCGTCGCGAACACCGGCGATCGGCCGGTCCAGGTCGGCTCGCACTATCACTTCTACGAAGTGAACGACGCGCTTGCGTTCGACCGCGAAGCCGCGCGCGGCTTCCGGCTGAACATCGCGGCCGGCACCGCCGTGCGCTTCGAGCCGGGCCAGACGCGCACCGTCGAGCTCGTCGCGCTCGCGGGCGACCGCGTCGTCTACGGTTTTCAGGGCAAGGTGATGGGGCCGCTCTGAGCGACGCCCGCGCTTCTCATCAGGAACAGCACGACATGACACTACGCTTGAGCCGCCGCGCGTACGCGGAAATGTTCGGGCCGACGACGGGCGACCGCGTCCGCCTCGCCGACACCGAACTGCTGATCGAGATCGAACGCGACTTCACGATCTACGGCCAGGAAGTGAAGTTCGGCGGCGGCAAGGTGATCCGCGACGGGATGGGCCAGTCGCAGCGCGTCTCGGCCGAGGTGCCCGACACGGTGATCACGAACGCGGTGATCCTCGATCACTGGGGCATCGTGAAGGCCGACATCGCGATCAAGCACGGCCGCATCGCCGCGATCGGCAAGGCCGGCAACCCCGACATCCAGCCCGGCGTGACGATCGCGATCGGTGCGGGTACCGAAGTGATCGCCGGCGAAGGGCTGATCGTGACCGCGGGCGGCATCGATACGCACATCCACTTCATCAGCCCGCAGCAGATCGACGAAGCGCTCGCGTCCGGCGTCACGACGATGCTCGGCGGCGGCACGGGGCCGGCGACCGGCACCAACGCGACGACCTGCACGCCGGGGCCGTGGCACATGGAACGGATGCTGCAGGCGGCCGACGGCTGGCCGATCAATCTCGGCTTTCTCGGCAAGGGCAATGCGAGCCGGCCGGAGCCGCTCGTCGAACAGATCGCGGCCGGCGCGATCGGGCTGAAGCTGCACGAGGACTGGGGCACGACGCCTGCCGCGATCGATACCTGCCTGTCGGTCGCCGACGATACCGACACACAGGTCGCGATCCATACCGACACGCTGAACGAAGCCGGCTTCGTCGAATCGACGGTCGCCGCGTTCAAGGGCCGCACGATCCACACGTATCACACCGAAGGCGCGGGCGGCGGCCATGCGCCCGACATCCTGAAGGTGTGCGGCGAAGCGAACGTGCTGCCGTCGTCGACGAATCCGACGCGCCCCTACACGATCAACACGCTCGAAGAGCATCTCGACATGCTGATGGTGTGCCATCACCTCGATCCGTCCATCGCCGAGGATCTCGCGTTCGCCGAATCGCGCATCCGCCGCGAGACGATCGCGGCCGAGGACATCCTGCACGATCTCGGCGCGCTGTCGATGCTGTCGTCCGATTCGCAGGCGATGGGCCGCGTCGGCGAAGTGATCATCCGCACCTGGCAGACCGCGCACAAGATGAAGGTGCAGCGCGGCGCGCTGCCGGAAGACAGCGCGCGCAACGACAACTTCCGCGCGAAGCGCTACGTCGCGAAGTACACGATCAATCCGGCGATCACGCACGGTATCGCGCACCACGTCGGCTCGATCGAACCGGGCAAGTGGGCGGATCTCGTGCTGTGGGAACCGGCGTTCTTCGGGATCAAGCCGACGATGATCCTCAAGGGCGGGATGATCGCGCTCGCGCAGATGGGCGACCCGAACGCGTCGATTCCGACGCCGCAGCCCGTTCACTATCGCGAGATGTTCGCGACGCGCGGCGGCGCGCTGGCCCGCACGTCGCTGACCTTCGTGTCGCAGCTGGCGGCCGACGCAGGCATCGCCGAGCGCTACGGGCTCGCGAAGCCGATCGTGCCGGTGCGCAATTGCCGCCAGGTCACGAAGGCCGACATGATCCACAACGCGTGGCGCCCCGCGATCAGCGTCGATCCGGAGACCTACGACGTGATCGCCGACGGCCAGCTGCTGACCTGCGAACCCGCATCCGTGCTGCCGATGGCGCAGCGCTATTTCCTGTTCTGACCGACCGTTCCCGTTTCATGCGCACGCTCGACAAACGCATTGCTCCCAACGTCCGGCTCGCCGCGTCGCTCGTCGCACGCGCACCGACGCTCACGCTGACCTACGACGCCCGCTGCAAGAGCCGGCTCGCCGCGACGCTCGACACCGGCGAAGACGTCGCCGTGCTGCTGCCGCGCGGCACGGTGCTGCGCGACGGCGACGTGCTCGTCGCCGACGACGGCGCACTCGTGCGCATCGCGGCGGCCGCCGAAACCGTACTGCTCGTGCGCGCGGCCGATCCGCTGACGCTGATGCGCGCCGCCTATCACCTCGGCAACCGGCATACCCCGGTCGAGATCGGCGACGGCTATCTGAAGCTCGAAGCCGACCCGGTGCTCGCCGACATGCTGCGCCGGCTCGGCACGCAGGTCGAGCAGACGAGCGCGCCGTTCCAGCCGGAAGCCGGCGCATACGGCGGCGGCCACAAGCACGGACACGATGCGACGTTCGCCGAAGACTATGCGCTCGCGCAGCAGGTGTTCGGCGAACACCACGGCCACTCGCACTCGCACGATCACGATCACGATCACGGTCACGATCACGGTCACGATCACGATCACGATCACGATCATCAGCATGGTCCCGGTTGCACGCACGGCCACGGCCATGAACACCACTGAACTCGTCGCGCTGCTGCATCTCGCGTCGCCGGCATTGCCGATCGGCGCGTTCAGCTATTCGCAGGGACTCGAAGCGGCGCTCGACGCCAATCTGATCCACGACGCGGACAGCGCGCGCGACTGGATCGCCAGCGGCCTGACCGACGTGCTCGCGCACGGCGAACTGCCGTTCCTCGCACACCAGCTCGCGCGCTGGCATGCGCACGACGCGCCCGCGCTCGCCGCCGAAAACGCATGGTTCGTCGCGAGCCGCGAATCGTCGGAACTGCGTCGCGAGACCGAGCAGATGGGCTGGTCGCTCGCGCAGCTTTGCGCGTCGCTCGAATGGGGCGATGCCGCGCGGCGCGCGACGCTCGCGTCGCTGCAGCCGATCGCGCTGCCGACCGCGTTCGCCTATGCGGCCGCCGCGCACGACGCCGGCGCCGATGCGGTGCTCGCCGCCTATGCATTCGGCTGGGTCGAGAACCAGACGGCCGCCGCGCTGAAAGCCGTGCCGCTCGGCCAGCTCGCCGGCCAGCGCATCATCGTCGCACTGCGCGATGCGATCGACGCGGCCGTGCGCCGCGCGCTCGCGACGCCGGCCGATGCCGTCAACACGTTCGCGCCGCAGCTCGGCATCCTGTCCGCACGGCACGAAACGCAGTATTCGCGGTTGTTCCGCTCCTGACCTACGACCCACACTACGCCATGAACGCACCCGCTCCTTCCGTCTCCCGCCGCACCAAGAAACTGCCGCCGCTGCGCGTCGGCATCGGCGGCCCGGTCGGCTCAGGCAAGACCACGCTGCTCGAAATGCTGTGCAAGACGATGCGCGACCGGTACGACCTCGTCGCGATCACCAACGACATCTATACGAAGGAAGATCAGCGTCTGCTGACGGTCGCCGGCGCGCTGCCCGAGGAACGCATCATGG
Source organism: Burkholderia sp. HMSC10F09 (assembly GCF_001806955.1). Taxonomy (NCBI): domain Bacteria; kingdom Pseudomonadati; phylum Pseudomonadota; class Betaproteobacteria; order Burkholderiales; family Burkholderiaceae; genus Burkholderia; species Burkholderia sp. HMSC10F09. The sequence continues at coordinate 11,133 of NZ_KV786591.1, read as the reverse complement.
GCGTCGAGACGGGCGGCTGCCCGCACACGGCGATCCGCGAAGACGCGTCGATCAATCTCGAGGCCGTCGACCGGATGCTGTCGCGCTTCCCCGATGCCGACATCGTGTTCATCGAATCGGGCGGCGACAATCTCGCGGCGACGTTCAGCCCCGAACTGTCGGACCTGACGATCTACGTGATCGACGTCGCGGGCGGCGAGAAGATTCCGCGCAAGGGCGGCCCCGGCATCACGAAGTCCGACCTGCTCGTGATCAACAAGACCGATCTCGCGCCGCTGGTCGGCGCGAACCTCGACGTGATGGCGTCCGACACGAAGAAGATGCGCGGCGAGCGGCCTTACGTGATGACGAACCTGAAGGCGCTCGAAGGCGTCGCGGAAGTCGTCGCGTTCATCGAGAAGAAGGGATTGTTGACGGTCTGAGCGAACGGCCGGCCCACGCACGACCGGGATGGCCTCGGGGCCGGCGGCGATCTGAAATAGGCGGCGGCAGCGCGGCGCCGGCGCTGCGCAATCGCGCCGCGCCGGCTCGCCGTCAGTCGTCCTGCGTGACGGACGTGTCGCGCTCGACCGGCGGCAGCAACGCCGCCAGCACGTCCACCGTGCGCGCGGTCGCGCCGCGATGGCGTGCCGCAAACGCCGCGGCGGCGGCGCCCATCGCGATGCGCCGCGGGTTGTCGGCGAACAGCGCGTCGAGCACGTGCGCGAGATCGAGCGGATCCGCGACCTGCAGCGCCGCGCCGGCCGCGACCGCGTCGGCCGTCGCCTGCGTGAAGTTGAACACGTGCGGCCCGATCACGACCGGCACGCCGACCGCGCATGCCTCGATCAGGTTCTGGCCGCCGAGCGGCAGCAGGCTGCCGCCGATGAACGCGACGTCGGCCGCCGCGTAGTACGCGCCAAGCTCGCCCATCGAATCGCCGAGCAGCACCTTCACGTCGTTCGGCAGCGCATCCGCGGCCGGGCGACCTGCCGCGAGCGCGGCCGCATCGGCCGCCCATGCGGAGCGCCGTACGCATTTGAGCCCTTCGCGCGCGACCAGCGACTCGACTTCCGCAAAGCGCTGCGGATGGCGCGGCACGAGCATCAGCAGCGCGCCGGGCGTGCGCATCGCCGCGAACGCCTGCAACACGAGCGCTTCCTCGTTCTCGCGCGTGCTCGCCGCGACCCACACCGGACGCTTGCCGATCGCGTCACGCCATGCATGGCCGCGCGCCGCGAGTTCGGGCGGCGTCGTCATGTCGAACTTCAGGTTGCCGAGCACCGCGACGTTGCGTGCACCGAGCGACGTCAGACGCTCGGCATCGGCCGGGCTCTGCGCGAGCACGCGCGAGAAGCCGCCGAACACTTCCTGCGTCGCCGCACCGAACTTCGCCGCGCGCCGGCACGAACGCGCGGACATCCGCGCATTCGTCAGCACGAGCGGCACGTCCGCGCGACGGCACTCGTCGATCAGCGTCGGCCACACTTCCGTTTCCATCACGAGGCCGAGCGTCGGCCGCCATGCGCGCAGAAAGCGCCGCACGGCGCCCGGCATGTCGTAGGGCAGATAGCAGCGCAGCACGCGATCGCCGAACAGCTGCTCGCCCGTCGCGCGGCCGCTCGGCGTCATGTGCGTGAGCAGGATCCGCGCGTCGGGCCGCGCGCGCATCAGCGCGTCGATCAGCGGCTGCGCGGCGCGCGTCTCGCCGACCGACACCGCATGCACCCAGATCAACGGCGCGCGATCGTCGGGCGCGCGGCCCGCGCCGTAGCCAAAGCGCTCGCCGATATGTTCGCGATAGCCGTACTCCTTGCGCGAGCGTACGTACAGCCGCACGACGGCGAGCGGCGCGACGAGCCACCACAGCGCGCGATAGATCGTCCTCAGCATGCGTGTGCCCGGCCGTCGTGTCGATGAATATGCGCGCTCAAACCAGTGCCCTGCCCGTCAGCCGCTCGAGGATGCCGAGCGGCGCGCACTCGCGGCGCACCATCGCGTCGACCGGCAGGAAGAAGGTCTGCTCGAGCATGAACTGTCCGGACATCACAGCGTGCGAAGTCTGATCGGAGAAACATATCCACACGCTGCCCGGCGGGAACGGCATCGTCTGCTGCGGACAGGTCTTCTGATAGTCGAGATCTGCCTTCATCCCGTCGTGCAGATTCAGCATCAGATGGTCGTAGGCGCTGCGCCGCGACTTCGTCACGTGCAGCAGATTCAGCAGCCACGCGGAGCCCGGCAGCTGCGGACGGATCTTCGGCAGAAAGCGCTTCGCGACGTCCTCGAACGGCTCGCCGACGCGCCAGACGCGCGGCACGCCCGCCGGGTTCACGTTCGTGAACACGCGCAGGATCCGCTCGCCGTAGTTCGGCCGCGACGGAAACGCGTCGACGTGCAGCCGGCTGTCGTCCTTGCGCCACGACGTCTGGCGCGTCTCGACCTGCATCAGCCGCAGGCTCGTCGGCGCGACGCGCAGCTTGCCGCGGTATTCGGGAAACAGGCCGTCGACGAGCGTGCCGGCCTGCTGCTGAAAGCGCGCGACGAGCGCGCGCACGGCAGACTGCGTGACTTCGTCGCCGAGCACGCCGACGAGCGCGCCGCCGTTCGGCGCAAGACTGATGTTCTTGCGTTTCGGATCGGCGAGCGCCGGATCGAGCAGCGCTTCCTCGCCGCCTTCGATCGCGAAGCGCAGGTGCGGGAAATACAGCACCTTGCCTTCCTCGACTGCCGCCAGCAACTGCTCGCGCGGCACCGACAGCTGATGTCCGCTCCAGTCGGCGGACGAGACTTCGATGATCTGGGATTCGCTCATGATCGGTTCGCCACGAATGCGTGCGTTACAGGAGACCGAAGCCCGCGAGCGCCGACTTCACCTGCGCGATCGACGGGGGCTGCCCCGCCGTGCCGAGATTGACGACGTTCGGCGACCAGTAGCCGCCGGTTCGCCAGGCCGTCGCGAAATTGTACAGTTCGACGGTCGGGCGCTTCAGCGCGGCCGCGATGTGAACCAGACCTGTATCAACCCCGACCGTCGCGGCCGCGCCGTCGATCAGGCCGACCACGGCCGGCAGCGACAGCTTTGGCGGCACGATCGCGGCCTCGCCGAACTCCTTCGCGAGCCGCTCGCTCGTCGCGCGCTCCGCGTCGTTGCCCCACGGCAGCACGAGCGATGCGCCGCGCCGTACCAGCGCCTGGCCGAGCTCGATCCACGCGGCGTCGGGCCATTGTTTGTCCGCGCGCGAAGTCGCATGGACGAACACCACGTAGGGCACCGGCAGGTTCAGCCCGACCGAGGCGATCGCACGCGACGCATCGCGCGTGTCGAGGCCGAAATCGACGGGATCGGCCGGCGTCGGCGCCGGATCGCCGAGCGCGGCCGCGACGAGCTGCCGCGAACGCTCGACGACGTGCGTGCGCGGCGCAATCGGCACGCGCTTGCGATAGAAGAAGCGCACCGGCCATTCGTAACCGGCGCCGTCGGTCCGGTTGCCGAGGCCGACGAGCGGCCCGCGCGCCCAGCTCGCGACCCACGCCGTCTTGATCAAGCCCTGGCAGTCGATCACGAGATCGTAGTGCTCGGCCGCGAGCTGCTTGCGAAACGCGCGGATCTCGCGCCACGTCGCGCCGGAGAACGGCTGCTTGCGCCAGCGGCGTAGCGAGAACGGCAGCACGTTGCGCACGCCGTCGACGAGCTTCACGAGATCGACGAAGCTTTCTTCGACGAGCCAGTCGATCTGCGCATCGGGATGGCGACGCCGGATATCGGCGATCACCGGCATGTTGTGCACGACGTCGCCCAGCGACGACACGCGCACGATCAGGATCTTTTGCACGCTGAAAAAACGCCGGCAGACGGCCGGCGACAGGCATAAAGACGCGATTTTATCGCGCCCGGCGCCGCAGATTGACAAAAAGCGGCGCACGCGTCACGCGCACGCCGCTTTTTGGGGGAGAAGGCGACCGGCTGGGCGACCGGCTCGGGCCACCGATGCGGCCGCCCGATGCCCTGGTCAGAACGGCAGCTTCACGTCCGGCTTCGCGGCCGTCAGCACACGGCGGAAGTCGTCCTGAATGCGCTTCAGGCCGTCCTGCGTCTCCGCCTCGAAGCGCAGCACGACGACCGGCGTCGTGTTCGACGAACGCGCGAGCCCGAAGCCGTCCGGATATTCGACACGCAGCCCGTCGATCGTCACGACTTCGTCCGCGCCGTCGAACTTCGCTTCCTTCTGCAGCTTTTCGATGAGGCTGAAGTTCTCGCCTTCTTCGAGCTTCAGCTGCAGTTCCGGCGTGCTCATCGCGTCGGGCAGCGCGTTCAGCACGGCGCTCGGGTCGGCCGTCTTCGCGAGGATCTCGAGCAGGCGCGCGCCCGTGTAGAGGCCGTCGTCGAAGCCGTACCAGCGATCTTTGAAGAATACGTGGCCGCTCATCTCGCCCGCGAGCGGCGCGCCCGTCTCGCGCAGCTTCGCCTTCACGAGCGAGTGGCCCGTCTTCCACATCAGCGGCTCGCCGCCCTTCGACTTCACCCATTGCGCGAGGTGGCGCGTGCACTTCACGTCGTAGATGATCTGCGCGCCCGGGTTGCGCGACAGCACTTCCTCGGCGAACAGCATCAGCTGGCGATCCGGATAGATGATCTGGCCGTCCTTCGTGACGACGCCGAGACGGTCGCCGTCGCCGTCGAACGCGAAGCCGAGCTCGGCGTCCGTGTCCTTCAGCGCCTGGATCACGTCCTGCAGGTTTTCCGGGTGAGCCGGATCGGGGTGATGGTTCGGGAACGTGCCGTCGATGTCGGTGAAGCGCTCGACCAGCGTGCAGCCGAGCGCCTTGAACAGGCGCGTCGCGAGCGGGCCGGCGACGCCGTTGCCCGCGTCGACGACGAGCTTCAGCGGGCGCGCGAGCTTCACGTCGCCGACGATGCGGTCGATGTACGCGTCGGCCACGTCGTGCTCTTCGTACGTTCCGCTGCCGCTCTCGAAGCGCTCGTCGACGATGCGGCGGTACAGCGCCTGAATCTGCTCGCCGTAGATCGCCGCGCCGCGCAGCACCATCTTGAAGCCGTTGTAGTCGGGCGGGTTGTGGCTGCCGGTGACGACGATGCACGAATCGACGCGGCGCTCGCCGCCCTTCAGCGCGAGCGGCACGCTCGCCGCGAAGTAGCCGACCGGCGTCGGGACCATGCCGATGTCGACGACGTCGACGCCTGCCGCACGCAGTCCGTCGGCGAGCGCGCCGACGAGCTCGGGCCCGGACAGGCGGCCGTCGCGCGCGACGACGACCGCGTCGCCGCCCTGCGCGCGCACTTCGCTGCCGAACGCGCGGCCGATGCTGCGCGCCGTGTCGGCGTCGAGCGTCTTGCCGACCACGCCGCGGATGTCATATGCCTTGAAGATGGATTGGGAGATCATCGATTCTCTCTCGGTTGCGTGCATGGAAAATAGTCTGGCCGCCTCTCGCCGGTGCCGGCGCATGCTACACGCAGGCCCCGCGCGGAACAACGGACGGGACGGCTGGCGCGGCCCCGATCCCACTTATAATCGCGGGTTTCGATGACGTGCATACCGCCCATTTTAATGCGTAGTCGCTCCGCCGCCTTCCTGCCGCCAGCCGGCGCCCTGCCGGCCGCCCCGCGCGCGTGCGGCCGCCTAGCCGCCGCATGCTGAAGCGATTCGGCAACCCGGACGTCGCGAAAGCCGTCGCGAACCTCGTCTGGCTGGGGCTCGAACGGCTCACGCAGATCGGCGTCGCGATCGCGATCAGCGGGCTGCTGGCCCGTTATTTCGGGCCGGACGTGTTCGGCAAGTGGCAGTATGCGAATACGCTGCTCCTCGTGCTGGCGCCGCTGACCTGGGTGTGCGGCGCGGAAATTCTGGTGCCGACCATCGTGCAGCGCCCGCCGGCCCAGCTCGGCGCCGTGCTCGGCAGCGCGTTCGCGCTGCGCATCGGCGTGTCGGCCGCCGCGCTCGTCGCGACGTGGATCGCGATCGCCGCCGGCGCGTTCGATCCGCTCGTCGGCGCGATGCTGGCCGGCCTTGCCGTCACGATGGTGTTCCGCGAGCCGTTCGTCGGCGTGATCAACGCCTGGCTGCAGAGCATGACGTACAGCAAGCCGCAGCTCGTGACCAGCATGTTCACCGCGCTCGCGAAGGCGCTGCTCGTCTGGCTGCTGGTGCGCGCCGCCGCCGCGCCCGCCCGCTTCGCGTGGCTGTGGGCGCTCGAGGCGGCCGCGATCGGTTTCGTGCTGCTGCTGTACTACCGTCATCGTAACGGCGGCTCGCTCGGCTGGACGTTCGACAAACCGCTGTTCCGGCATTTCGCGACGGCCGGCACCGTGTTCTGGCTCGGGCTGATCTGCATGTACCTGTTCCTGAAGCTCGACCGGCTGATGCTCGAACGCCACGTGTCGTTCGCCGACCTCGGCCGGTACGCTGCCGCACAACAGCTCAACGAGAACTGGATCACGCTCGCGCTGATGCTCGCGCAAACCATCGCGCCCGCGTTCGTCTACCGCGTGCAGGACGTCGCGCGACTGCGCCGCAACATCGTCCGGCTCATCGCGATGACCGCCGCGCTGATGACGGCCGGCGCGCTCGTGCTCGATGCCGCCGCGCCGCTGATCGTCGGCAAGGTGTTCGGACGCGGCTACGAGGCGTCGGTGGACATCTTCCGCTGGGCCGTGTGGCTGTCCGTGCCTGCCGGGATCGAGGCGATAGGCAATCTTATCGTGCTCAAATATCAAGCAAAATTCGTGTTGCTCGCGAAATGGGCGCTCGCGCTCGCGATCGCCGCGCTCGCGAACTGGCTCGCGATCCCGCGGCTCGGGCTGTACGGCGCGCTCGTCGGCCTCGCCGCCGGCTACGCGGCCGCCGCGGCCGTCAACTTTTATTACATTCGTTTCAAACTGCGTTCATGACGTCCCCCGCTTCCGTGCCGCCGCTCGACGACGTCGCCGTGCTGATGCCGGCCTACAACGGGCACGACGACGTCGTGCGCACGCTCGCGTCGTTCCGCGAGGATGCGCGCGTGCACGTGCTGATCGTCGACGACGGCAGCACGCCGCCGATCGTCGCGCCCGCGATCGCGGGCCTCGTTATCGAGGTGCTGCGCATGCCGCACAACGTCGGCATCGAGCGCGCGCTCGAAGCCGGCATCGAGGCGCTCGCGCAGCGCGGCTTCCGCTATGCCGCACGCATCGACGCCGGCGATCTCGCCGCGCCGCAACGCCTCGCGAAGCAGCGCGCGTTTCTCGACGCGCACCCGCGCGTCGCGTGCGTCGGGATGTGGACGCAGGTCGTGTCGCGCGCCGGCGAACCGCGCTTCATGCTCACGCCGCCCGCCGATCCGCGCACGCTGCGCCGCACGCGCTTTCTGCGCTCGCCGCTCGTGCATCCGTCGGTCATGCTGCGCATCGACGCCGTGCGCGAGGTCGGCAACTACCGCGCGAAGTACCGCGCGGCCGAGGATCTCGATCTTTTTTTACGGTTAATGCAACGCTACGATTGCGCGAACCTGCCCGAACTCGGCCTCTATTACGAGCTCAACGAGGGCGGAATCAGCGCGACGAAGCGCCGCCGCCAGCTGATGTCGACGCTCGCGCTGCTGCTGCGCCACTTCAACGCGCTGAATCCGTACGACTGGGCCGGCCTCGCGAAGAACCTGCTGCACTTCGTGACGCCGTATCGGACGCTGCAACGAATCAAGCAGACGCTGTTCGCCGCGCGGCCGTCCGCCTAGCACGCAGGGCATTTTCGACGCTTTATTTTTTCTTTTTTTCATGTCCGCCACTTCCCCGCTGCGCATTGCGCTCGTCTGCAACACGGCCTGGGCGATCTACACGTATCGGCACGGGCTGATCCGTGCGCTCGTCGCGCACGGCGCCGACGTGATCGTGATCGCGCCGCACGACCGCACCGTGCCGCTGCTCCAGCAGATGGGCTGCCGCTACGTGGCGCTCGCGATTGCGTCGAAAGGCACGAGCCCGCGCGAGGATCTCGGCACGCTCGCCGCGCTGGTTCGCCACTACCGCGCGCTGCAGCCCCATCTCGTGTTCCATTACACGATCAAGCCGAACATCTACGGCTCGGTCGCCGCGTGGCTCGCGCGCGTGCCGTCGATCGCGGTGACGACCGGGCTCGGCTACGTGTTCATCCAGAAAAGCCGCGCGGCGAGCATCGCGAAGCGGCTGTACCGGTTCGCGTTTCGCTTTCCGCGCGAGGTGTGGTTCTTGAATCGCGACGACCTTGCAACCTTCACCGATGAACGGTTGCTTGCGCATCCGGAACGCGCGCGGCTGCTGCATGGCGAAGGCGTCGATCTCGAACAGTTCGCACCGGTGCCGCTGCCCGGCGGCGACGCACCGGTGTTCATCCTGATCGGCCGGCTGCTGTGGGATAAAGGCGTGCGTGAGTACGTCGAGGCCGCGCGCATCGTGCGCGCGCGCCATCCGAATACGCGCTTTCAGCTGCTCGGGCCGCTCGGCGTCGACAACCCGAGTGCAATCGGCCGCGCCGACGTCGATGCGTGGGTCGCCGAAGGCATCGTCGAGTATCTCGGCGAAGCGCACGACGTGCGTCCGCACATCGCGGCCGCCGACTGCGTCGTGCTGCCGTCATATCGTGAAGGCGTGCCGCGCACGCTGATGGAAGCGTCCGCGATGGGGCGCCCGATCGTCGCGACCGACGTGCCGGGCTGCCGCGACGTCGTCGCCGACGGCGAAACGGGCTTCCTGTGCCGCGTGCGCGATAGCGCGAGCCTCGCCGAGCAATTGATGCGCTTGATCGACATCGGAGCGGCCGGACGCGAGGCGATGGGCGAGCGCGGCCGGCGCAAGGTCGCGGCCGAGTTCGACGAGCAGCAGGTCGTCGAACGCTACCGGCATACTGTTCGTACGCTGACGGGCATTACCTTTTGAAGGAGTACATCCGCAATGAGCGCTAAAGGCACCATCCTCGTTACCGGCGGCGCGGGCTATATCGGCTCGCACACGGCCGTCGAGCTGCTCGACAACGGCTACGACGTCGTGATCGTCGACAACCTCGTCAACAGCAAGGCCGAAGCCGTGCGCCGCATCGAGCGCATCACCGGCAAGCAGCCCGCGTTCCATCAGGTCGACGTCTGCGACGAAGCCGCGCTCGCGAAAGTGTTCGACGCACATCCGATCACCGGCACGATTCACTTCGCGGCGCTGAAGGCCGTCGGCGAATCGGTTGCGAAGCCGCTCGAGTACTACCAGAACAATCTCGGCGGGCTGCTGACCGTGCTCAAGGTCATGCGCGCGCGCAACGTGAAGCAGTTCGTGTTCAGCTCGTCGGCGACCGTGTACGGCGTGCCCGAGCGTTCGCCGATCGACGAATCGTTCCCGCTCTCCGCGACGAATCCGTACGGCCAGTCGAAGCTGATCGCCGAGCAGATCCTGCGCGATCTCGAGGTGTCCGATCCGTCGTGGCGGATCGCGACGCTGCGCTATTTCAACCCGGTCGGTGCGCATGCGAGCGGGCTGATCGGCGAGGATCCCGCCGGCATTCCGAACAACCTGATGCCTTACGTCGCGCAGGTCGCGGTGGGCAAGCTCGAGAAGCTGCGCGTGTTCGGCTCCGACTATCCGACGCCCGACGGCACCGGCGTGCGCGACTACATCCACGTCGTCGATCTCGCGAAGGGGCACATCGCCGCGCTCGATGCACTCGTGAAGCGCGACGCGAGCTTCGTCGTGAACCTCGGCACCGGCCAGGGCTACAGCGTGCTCGAAGTCGTGCGCGCGTTCGAAAAGGCGTCGGGCCGCCCGGTGCCGTACGAGATCGTCGCGCGCCGCCCGGGCGACGTCGCCGAATGCTATGCGAACCCGCAAGCAGCCGCCGACATCATCGGCTGGCGTGCGACGCTCGGCCTCGACGACATGTGTGCCGACCACTGGCGATGGCAGGAGGCGAACCCGCGCGGTTTTGTATAATCCGCTGTCCATTTTTCGAGCGATCCCATGCTCAGCTTCGCGTCCGGCTTCATCGTTTCCCTGCTCGTTACGCTGTTCATCGTGCGCTATGCGCATCTGCACGAGAAATTCTCGATCGACAGCGATCTGGCCGGCGTGCAGAAATTCCACGTACGGCCCGTGCCGCGCGTGGGGGGCATCGGGATCCTCGCGGGCGTCGTCATTGCCGCGCTGGTGCTGTCGCGGCGCTATCCGACGATTTCCGGCAGCATTCTCGGGATCGTCGCGTGCGGGCTGCCGGCGTTCCTGTCGGGGCTCGTCGAGGACCTGACCAAGCGCGTGTCGCCGCGCGCGCGGCTGCTGTGCACGATGGCCGCGGCAGCGCTCGCGTTCTGGCTGCTCGGGATCGCGGTGAAGCGCATCAGCGTGCCGCCGCTCGATTTCCTGCTCGGCTATGTGGCCATCTCGGCGTTCATCACCGTGCTCGCGGTGGCCGCGCTCGCGAATGCGATCAACATCATCGACGGCTTCAACGGGCTCGCGTCGATGGTCAGCTTCATGATGTTCGCGTCGCTCGCGTATGTCGCGTTCCACGTCAACGATCCGGTCGTGATGTCGGCGTCGATCATCATGATGGGCGCCGTGCTCGGGTTCTTTCTGTGGAATTTTCCGGCCGGGCTGATCTTTCTCGGGGACGGCGGCGCGTACTTCATCGGGTTCATGCTCGCCGAACTCGCGATCCTGCTCGTGATGCGCAATCGCGAGGTGTCCGCTTGGTATCCGGTGCTGCTGTTCATGTATCCGATCTTCGAGACGTGCTTCTCGATCTATCGGAAGAAATTCATTCGCGGGATGTCGCCGGGGATTCCCGATGGCGTGCACCTGCATATGCTCGTGTACAAGCGGCTGATGCGGTGGGCCGTGGGGACCAGGCACGCGCATGATCTGACGCGAAGGAATTCGCTCACTTCACCTTATCTGTGGCTGCTGTGCCTCGTGGCCGTGATTCCGGCTACGCTGTTCTGGCGGCATACGGTGCATCTGTTTGTGTTTGTCGTGCTGTTTGCGTTTACCTACGTGTGGCTTTATTTGAGCATCGTGCGGTTCAAGGCCCCGAGGTGGATGGTGGTGAGAAAAGGCCGCCGCAACGGATATTGATTGGCATTCGGCTTGTGCAAAAAACGAAAGCGCCCCACGGGGTAATGCCGTTCAGTTAAGCAACTGAA
>NZ_KV786590.1:0-2731 GCF_001806955.1 Burkholderia sp. HMSC10F09 | reverse complement strand
GGCATCGCGGCCGCGCCCGCCGCGAGCGCCGCGCAGGCGGCCGCACAGCGCAGCGGGCGGACGAATCGGTGGGAATGAATCGGCATGACCAACCTCCTTGTCGAATGAAAGGCGGCGCGGTGCGCGGCCCGGCGCGAGGCGCGCAGGCACCGTGCCCGCGCGCCGTTCAGCGGCGCCGCGCACGCGCGTGTCCTTCGCCGCGCGCGACGAGCGTGCGGATGCGATCGGCGGTACGGCACGCGATCGCCTGAATCGTCAGCGACGGATTCACGCCGCCGACGGTCGGAAACACGGAGCCGTCGCAGACCCACAGGTTCGGGATGTCCCAGCTCCGGCAATCGGCATCGACGACGCTCGTCGCCGGATCGTCGCCCATGCGCACGGTGCCGGCGAGATGGCAGGTGTCGTCCTCTTCGTGCCAGATGTCTCGCGCGCCGGCCGCCTCGAGCGCGCGCGACATCTGCGCGAGCGCGTGGCGGATCATGCGCCGGTCGTTGTCGTCGTACGCGTAGGTCACGCGTGCGACCGGCAGCCCGTACGCGTCGCGCTCGTCGGCGAGCGTCACGCGGTTGTCCGCGCGCGGCAGCGTCTCGCCGACGATCTTCAGCCCCGCCTGGAAGTTGTAGCGCGCCATCTCGCGCTTGAGCGCATCGCCCCACAGCCCGCGCGACGCGAGCTTGCGCGCCCATTCGATCGGCAGCGGCCCCTGGCTCATCCAGCAGTAGCCGCCGAAGAAGTCCTTGCCTTCGTCGACGTAGTTCCAGTGCTCGGTCAGCGACAACGACGGCGGCCCCTTGTACCAGCGCACCTCGTCATCCATCGTCCCCCACGACGCCTGGTTCAGCTGCGCCATCAGATAGCGGCCGACGAGGCCCGAGCTGTTCGCGAGCCCTTGCGGATGGCGGCCGTTCGCGGACAGCAGCAGCAGCCGCGGGCTCTCGATCGCATAGCCCGCCACCACGACGTTGCGCGCGCGCTGAAATCGCGTGCGGCCGTCGCGGCGATAGTGCACGCCCGTCACGCGATCGCCTTCGGCCTCGATGCGCAACGCCATCGCGAGGTCGCGCACTTCGGCGCCAGCAGACACCGCACGCGGAATCCACGTGACGAGCGCGCTCTGCTTCGCGTTCGTCGCGCAGCCGGCGATGCAGAAGCCGCGATACACGCACGGATGCGCGCGGCCGCGCGGGGCGGACAGCGTGGCCAGCGGCGTCGGCGCCCAGTCCATGCCGAGCGCCTCGGCGCCGCGCGCGAGCACCAGCGCGGCGGCGTTCAGCTCGTGCGCGCGATACGGATAGCGCGGGCGCGGCGGCCCCCACGGATAGCGGACCGGGCCGCTGATCTTCAGCGCCTGCTCGACCTCGCGGTAGTAATGCCACATCTCGCGCCAGTCGAGCGGCCAGTCGACGCCGTAGCCGAGCGCGCTGCGCGAGCGGAACCACTCGGGCCGAAACCGCAGCGACACCATCGCGAAGTGCACGGTGCTGCCGCCGATCGCGCGGCCGCTGTTGTTGGTGCCGAGCGTCAGCGGATCGGCGCCGTCGCAGATGCGTTCGTCGGTCCAGAACAGCTTGCGCTGATGCGACTCGTCCGATGCGAACTCCTCGAGCGGCCGCCACCACGCGCCCGCGTCGAGCGCAACGACCGAATAGCCGTATTCCGCGAGCTTGCAGGCGAGCGTGCCGCCGCCGGCGCCGGTGCCGACGATCACGAAGTCGACCGGATCGTCGTCGCGAAACATGCGCATCGGCATCCAGCCGCCAATGCGCAGCGGGTCCGGTGCACGGCCGTCGCAGCCGCGCGGCGTCGTCGCGGACAGCAGCGCGTCAGCGGCCATCGTCGTCGCCTCCGACGCGCGCTTCCCACGGATCGCGCCGATTGAAGTCCATCCGCACGTAGCCGCGCGGGCTCGCGGGGCCGCCGAAGCCGATCTCGTTCCATGCGTACGGATGGCTGTAGTACGCACCGCAGACGTCCATCAGCACGCGTTTCGCGAAGAACGTGCGCGCGTCCATGCCGGCCCAGGCGCCGCGATCCGCGGCATCGATCTCGCCACGCTGCACCGCGCGCAACAGCGCGTCGGCCGTGTCGCCGTCGAGCGATGCGAACGACGCGCGATGCGCGCGATACGCCATCGCGTCGAGCGCCGCGAGGCCGATCTGCCACGCGTCGCGCAGCGGCGGCAGCCGCGCGTCGCGAAAGCCGTCGCCTTCGTCGTTCGCGAGCCGCGCATCGATCAGCGCGGCGGTCGGTATCGCATCGCTGCCGGCCGGCTGCGGCACAATCCGCGCGCAGAGTGCGCGCAGCGTCGCGAACCGCTCGGCGTCGAGCGCGCGCGGCGCGGTGGCCGCGACTTTGAGCCGCGCGTCGATCGCGCGACGCGTCGCGTCGTTCCACGACGGCGTGTCGCGTTTCGCGAGCACGTCGTAATCGGGATAGCGCGGCAGCACGGCCGCGCGCTCGTTCTCGCGCTTCATCGTCCCTCCCGTTCGGCCAGCGCCGTCGCCGCAAGGCCCGCGATCGCGAGTGCCGTAAACGCCGGCGGCGCAGGCAGCGGCGGACCCGACAGCACGTTCTGCGACCAGTTGCGCCAGCCGCCCATTTGCCGCGCGACGCCGCGCGCATGGAACGCGACGCCGACGAGCCCGAGCAGCGCGGTCGCGCGCATCCAGAACCGGCAGAACGGTCGAGCGGCGCGCGGGCGCGACAGCGCGACGTGCGCGGCCGCGAG
>NZ_KV786589.1:0-7579 GCF_001806955.1 Burkholderia sp. HMSC10F09 | reverse complement strand
AGGCGCGCTCGCACGGCAGCGGCGGCCGACGGTGCGACCGCGGCCAGTTCGGCGTCGGCGAGTGCGACGATTTCGACGCTGCCGTCATCGAGCGCGCGGTTCGACAGCACGACGGCGTCGGCGCCCAGCGCCTCGCGCACCAGACGAAGCGCGTCGCGGCTCGTCGCGCCGGTGAATTTGCGAATGTTCAAGCGGAACCCCCGATGACGTTAACAACCTTGATCGTGCGTGTATCCGGCACTTCGGCATACGACAGCACTTTCAATTGCGGCAGGCTGCGGCGCAGGAAGCGCGCAAGCATCGCGCGCAACGCGTGCTGCACGAGCAGCACGGGCGGCAGCCCGAGATTCTGTTGACGCAGCATCGCCTGTTGCGTGCCGGTCAGAAGCGTGTTCGCGAGGCCGGGCTCGAGGCCCGGATTCGCGCCGGTCGCGAGCGCCTGCGACAGCACGCGCTCGAGATTCGCGTCGAGCCCCATCACCTGCATGTCGCCCGTGCCCGGATACCACTGCTGCGTGATCGCGCGGCCGAGCGCGAGGCGCACGGCGGCCGTGATCTCGTATGCGTCGCCGCGGCCCGCATGCTCGGACACGGCCTCGAGGATCGTGCGCATGTCGCGGATCGGCACGCCTTCGTCGAGCAGGTTCTGCAGCACCTTTTGCAGCGTCGTCAGCGAGACCGTCTTCGGCACCAGATCCTCGACGAGCGACGGCGCGTCCTTGCCGGTGCGCTCGACGAGCGCCTGCACTTCCTGCCGGCCGAGCAGCTCGGCCGCGTGCTGGACGACCAGATGGTTCAGGTGCGTCGCGACCACGGTGCTCGCATCGACGACCGTGTAGCCGTACACCTGCGCCTGCTCGCGCATCGCGACGTCGATCCACACGGCGGGCAGCCCGAACGCCGGATCCTGCGTCGCGGCGCCCGGCAGCGCGGCCGTCACCTGCCCCGGATTGATCGCGAGCCACTGGCCCGGAAACACTTCGCCCGTGCCGATCTCGACGCCCTTCAGCGCGATCCGGTACGCGTTCGGACGCAGTTCGAGGTTGTCGCGGATATGGATCACCGGCGGCAGGAAGCCGATTTCCTGCGCGAATTTCTTGCGGATGCTCTTGATCCGCTTGAGCAGCTCGCCGTCGCTGTTGCGATCGACGAGCGGAATCAGCCGGTAGCCGACTTCGAGGCCGAGCGGATCGATCAGCTGCACGTCGTCCCATGTCGCTTCGTGGCTGTCGGACGGCAGCGCGGCGGGCGGTGCGATCTCGGTCACGTCGCCGGCCGCCTTGCGTGCGGCCGCGCGCTTCGTCTGCGTGCGGGCAAGCCAGATCGCGCCGGCGCCGAGCGCGAGAAACGCGAAGTGCGGCATGCCGGGGATCAGCCCCATCAGCACGATGATCGCGCCCGTGATCGTCAGCACGCGCGGGTTCGTGAACAGCTGGCCGGTGATTTGCGTGCCAATGTCCTCGTCGGTCGCGACGCGCGACACGATCACGCCGGCCGCGGTCGAGATCACGAGCGACGGAATCTGCGCGACGAGGCCGTCGCCGATCGTCAGCAGCGTGTAGTTCTTGCCCGCGGCCGCGAAGCTCATGTCGTGCTGGATCATCCCGACGATCAGGCCGCCGATCACGTTGATCGCCATGATGATCAGGCCGGCGATCGCATCGCCGCGCACGAACTTCGACGCGCCGTCCATCGAGCCGTAGAACTCGGCCTCCTGCGCGACGGCCTGGCGGCGCTTGCGCGCCTGCTCCTCGTTGATGAGGCCCGCGTTCAGATCGGCGTCGATCGCCATCTGCTTGCCGGGCATCGCGTCGAGCGTGAAGCGCGCGGACACTTCGGCGATGCGCCCCGCGCCCTTCGTGATCACCATGAAGTTGATGATCATCAGAATCACGAACACGACGATGCCGACCGCGAAATTGCCGCCGACGAGGAAGTGGCCGAACGCCTCGATCACCTGGCCGGCCGCGTCCGGGCCCGTGTGGCCTTCGAGCAGCACGACGCGCGTCGACGCGACGTTCAGCGACAGCCGCAGCAGCGTCGAGAACAGCAGCACGCTCGGGAATGCCGCGAAGTCGAGCGGCTTCATCGTGTACATGCTGACGAGCAGCACCATCACCGACAGCGCGATGTTGAACGTGAACAGCAGATCCAGCAGCAGCGGCGGCAGCGGCAGGATCATCATCCCGAGGATCATGCAGATCAGGATCGGCCCGGCCAGCGCGCGCAGGTTGGTGCCGGCAAGCAGGTTCGCGCGCTTCGCGAAGAGCCCCGTGGTCGGCGTGCTCATGCGGCGCCTCCGTGCGTGCCGAGCGCGTCTTCGGCCTCGTCGCGCGCGTCGTCGGCGGACACCGTCGCGCCCTTGTCGAGCTCGGCCGGCACGTCGAGATCGACGGGCGCGGCCGGGAACGCGCCGCCTTCGGCGCGGAAGCGCTTGAGCTGATAGACCCACGCGAGCACTTCGGCGACGGCCGAATACAGCGCGCCCGGAATCTCGCGTTCGAGTTCGACGTTGTGATAGAGCGCCCGCGCGAGCGGCGGCGCCTCGAGCAGCGGCACGTTGTGCTCGGCCGCGAGCTCGCGGATGCGCGCGGCGACGAGGTTCACGCCCTTCGCGACGACCTTCGGCGCGCGCATCTCGCCGTCCGCGTACTGCAGCGCGACCGCGAAGTGCGTCGGGTTCGTGACGACGACGTCCGCCTTCGGCACGGCCGCCATCATCCGGCGACGCGCGATCGCGCGCTGCTGCTGGCGAATCCGCCCCTTCACGTGCGGATCGCCTTCGTTCTCGCGGTGTTCGCGCTTCACTTCTTCCTTCGTCATGCGCAGCTTCTTGTTGTACTGCCAGAGTTGATACGGGACGTCGAGCGCGGCGACGACCAGCATCCCGGCCACCGTCGTGCCGCAGCACACGGCGACCAGATGCAGCGCGTCGACGAGCGCCGTATCGAGCGGCTGCGTCGCGAGCCCGAGCAGTTCGTCCTTGCTGCGCCAGATCGCGACGCCGCCGATGCCGCCGACGACGAGCGTCTTCGCGATCGACATGCCGAGCTGGATCGGCCCCTGGATCGAGAAGATGCGGCCGAGACCCGCGACCGGATTGAGCCGGTCGAACTTCAGCTCGAAGGTTTTCGGCGAGATCAGCCAGCCGCCGAGCGCCATCGGCGCGAGCAGCGCGGCCGCGCCGGTCAGTGCGAGGATCGGCAGCAGCGCGGCAAGCCCCTCGAGGCTCGCGCTGCCGGCCGCCGACAGCATCCGGTGCGTGTCGAATGCGGTCGCGCGGTCGAACGCGAACGCGCCGCGCAGCATCGCCTGCAGATGCGCGCCCGCCGGTCCCGCGAGCAGCCACGCGCCGTAGAAGCCCGCCGCGAGCAGCGCGAACGAAGCCAGCTCGCGCGAACGCGCGACCTGCCCCTCCTCGCGCGCCTTCTCGCGGCGTCTCGGAGTGGCGGCTTCGGTCCGGTCGAGATCGCTCTCGTCTGCCACGGGGCCTCCAGTCGGCTACGGCTACGGCGGAATGCCGCTTTTCACTGACAGCGATTATTGATGGACGCGTCAACCGCCGATCGGTCGAGCAAAGCCGGGAAAGGGGGGTATTTCTGCGAATCGGGCGGGCGCGATCGCCCGCCCGGCGCGGTTCGACGGCGGGTGCCTGCGTGTCGCGCGCGGATGAAAAAAGGGGGCGACCGAGTCGCCCCCTTTTCGGTACGGCCGGCCGGGCCGCTCAGAATGCGACGTAAGGCGCTGCGCCGCCCATCGACCGGCGGTCCATGCCGAAGTAGATCGTCTTGCCGTAGAAATGCGGCAGGCCGAGATCGAGCCATTGCGACGAGCCGAACGGGCCGGCGATGTCGTTGAACGCGAACGTCGACGTGTTCGCGAACACCGCGTCCGCGTTCACGACCGGCATCGTCACGCCGGCCGACGTGCCGTTCTGGCCGGTCAGCGTCGCCGAGTAGGTCGTCGTCGACGTCGGGCAGTAGAACGACGTGTTGCGCGAACAGACCGCCTGCGAGGCGTCGTCGAAGAAATACGCGTTCGAGCCCGTATCGAAGAACGCCGTCACGGTGCGGCCGAGGAACGTCGCGGTGACGTCGCCGGCCGTCGTCGACGTCAGCGTCGACGAAGCGCCGAGCGCGTTGTTGCTCTGCGTGCCGATGCCGAACGTCAGCAGGCCCGTCGCGCTCGCCTGCCCGCTGTTCGAGATGTTCGGCATCTGCACGATCACGCCGTTGTTGTCGGTCGCGAAACGATGGACCGGATTCGCGACCTGCTGCGCGAGCGGCACGAGCGTGACCGTACAGCTCGCATTGCCGTTCGGGCACGCGTAGTAGTTGTTGTCGGACGATGTCGACGTCACGCAGTTGTCGCCGCAGTCGTACGGTGCGGGCCCGATGCCCAGAATCCCGTTTGCGCCGAGCGTGCCGGCCGAGTTCGCCGATGTGTTGCCGTTCGTGCAGGACGTCGGCACGTTCGAGGTGCCGAGATCGCCGATGATCTGCACCGGCAGCGACGACGCCTGTTCGGAGCCGATCGACAGGTCGACCGTGCGCACCGAACCCCAGGTGTAGCTCGACACGAACTTGCCGCATTCGGCGAGCGGCGCGCCGCCGCTCGTCGTCTGCGGCAGGCTGCCGAGCAGGCCCGATACCGCGGTGCCGACGAGCCTCAGGCCGTACGACGCAGTGTCGACGAGCACGTTGTTGACGACCTGGCAATTCGTGGTGCCCGGCGCACAGACCGTCACGCTGACCGTCGGAATGTTGATGACGCTCGCGACGCCGGAATTGACCGTGATGACGGCCGTGTTCGCGGTGTTGGCCGTGCCGCCGCCCGAGCCGGAGCCGCCGGTGCCGCCCGATCCGCCGGTACTGCCGCCGCCCGTCGAACTGCCGCCGCCTGCGGCACTACCGCCGCCGTCCCCATCGCCGCCGCCGCACGCGACGACCGTCAACGCCGTCGCGATCGCCAGACCTGCGACGCCGACCCAGCGGATGAAAGTACGAGGAATTCGCAAGATCGTTCTCCCGCAGTCACTGGATGTCGTTGCCGGTCAGCCCGGCGGGCAGTGCGTTCGGGAGCCATGCCTGGCCCGAGAACGCGCCCATGTGGCCGCCCGTGCGGATCACGAGCCCGCTGGTCGCGACGGACACCGGCGCGCGCCAGCCGCGTGCCGCGTGCGCGGCTTCGACGCCGGCCGTGTACTGCGGGAAATAGCTGCCGAGCAGCGACGCGAGATCCGGTACCGTCGGCCCGCGCCATGCGAGACCGAACACGGTGCCCGCGCTCGAGGTGTATTCGTGGATCACGGTGCCGGAACCGAGCGTGATCTCGCGCATCGTGTACGCGGCCGCGCTCGTCGGCGCGCCGTTGGCCGAGCGCATCGCGCGCTGCATCGCGCGCACGGTGGCCGCCGGATCGTTGGCGGGCGGCGACATCGGCGCCCCGCCCAGTTCGGCGTACGCGTGGGTCGCCCACAGCACGCCCGTTGCAACTGCCGCGTGCGCGGCAGCCCTGCCCAAACGTTTCAGCTTCACGTTCCCCCCCAGGGACTGGCGTCGACGCGGGCGCCGCCGCCCGCGATCGCGATGATCGTATGAATGACGCTGCGTTGCTGCTGACGCGTAGTATGCCCGCGGAGTGTGTCCAAGTGTCAATTCCGCACGGAAATGCCGACGCGCGGCCGCCGCCCGGGGGGACGGCGCGGCCGCGACGCTCGACGCGCCGTGTCAGAAGCCGAGGCTGGCGAGCAGGTCGTCCACCTGCGCCTGGTCCTGCACGACGTCGGGCTTGCCTTCCGGCGCGATCTGCGGGCCGTTCAGCAGCGACTCGGGGCTGCCGGTCGCGCTCGTCTTCTCGGCCGCGAGCGCAGCGGCCGTCGCCGCGAACTGCTCGCGCCGTTCCGGCGCAATATTCTCGACCAGCACGGTCAGCAGCTGCTGCTCGATCAGGTAGACCATGTCCATGATCTTCTTGATCACCTGGCCGGTCAGATCCTGGAAGTCCTGCGCGAGCATGATTTCGAGCAGCTGGGCGTTGGTCGCCGAGGTCGCGTCGGGCAGCGCGCGCAGGAACGCGCGCGTGTCGTCCATCAGCTCGCGCACTTCCGCATGCTCGATCGGTGCCGCATACCACTGCGCCCAGCGCGCGTCCAGTGCCTCCGCTTCGTTCTGGACGCGCTCCTGCACCGGCTTGGCGATCTCGATCGCGTTCAGCACGCGCTCGGCAGCCTGCTCGGTCATCGTCGCGACGTAGCGCAGCCGGTCGCGTGCATCGGGCACCGCTTCCGCCGCGCGCTCGACGTGCTTGTCGAGCCCGAGCTCGCGCATCGAGTCGCGCAGCGTGCGCGTGAGCTGGCCGATGCGCGCGAGGATGCGGTCGCTCGCGAGATCGGCGCCTTCGGGCTGGCTGTCGCCGCCGAACGGCGCATCGCCCGGCGCGGCATGGATCGGCTCGTTCACGTCAGCTCCCGGCCTTGGCCATCTTGTCGATGATCTTGTTCAGCTTCTCGTCGAGCGTCGCGGCCGTAAACGGTTTCACGACGTAGCCGCTCGCGCCGGCCTGCGCGGCCGCGATGATGTTCTCCTTCTTCGATTCCGCGGTGACCATCAGCACCGGCAGATGCGCGAGCGACGCGTCCGCGCGGATTTCCTTCAGCATCGCGAGGCCGTCGAGGTTCGGCATGTTCCAGTCCGAAATCACGAAATCGAAGCCGCCGCCGCGCAGCCGCGCAAGACCGGCCGCGCCGTCCTCGGCCTCGTCGACGTTCGTATAGCCCAGTTCCTTGAGCAGGTTGCGGACGATCCGGCGCATCGTCGGGAAATCGTCCACCACCAGGATTTTCATGCTCTTGTCCATCGTCGTTCCTTTCCAGATTCGTTTCCGTCCGGGCGCGCGTCATCGCACGCGTCCCGCGACATTCCATTCAGACGCGCTGCACGCGATCGCCCATCGTCGCGAGCCGCGCCATCACGCGGCGGCTCATTTCCGCCAGCGGCGCGACCTCGTCGGCGGCGCCGAGCGCGATCGCCTCGCGCGGCATCCCGAATACGATGCAGCTCGCCTCGTCCTGCGCGAACGTATGCGCGCCCGCACGCTTCATCTCGAGCAAGCCGGCCGCGCCGTCGCGGCCCATCCCCGTCAGAATCACGCCGAGCGCGTTCTTGCCCGCATGCGTCGCCGCCGAGCGGAACAGCACGTCGACCGACGGCCGGTGACGGTTTACCGGCGGCTCGTCCGAGAGCTGCGCGATGTAGTTCGCGCCGCTGCGCGCGAGCAGCAGGTGCGCATGGCCGGGCGCGATGTACGCATGGCCCGGCAGCACGCGCTCGCCGTGCTCCGCTTCCTTCACCGCGATCCGGCACAGTCCGTTGAGCCGCTGCGCGAACGACTTCGTGAAGCCGGGCGGCATGTGCTGCGCGATCAGCACGGCCGGCGCATCGGGCGGCAGCGGCGTCAGCACCTCGCGGATCGCCTCGGTGCCGCCCGTCGACGCACCGATGATGATCAGCTTCTCGGTACTGACGAGCGGGTTGTTGACCATCGGCGCAGCCGGGTGCCCGCCCGCCGCGCGGGCGGC
>NZ_KV786588.1:0-1798 GCF_001806955.1 Burkholderia sp. HMSC10F09 | reverse complement strand
CGGCCGGCACGGCGCCGCCGTCGTGCACGTCGGCCGGGCGGCTGCCCTCGGCGCGCAGCGCACGCCGGAACTGCACGCGCGCACAAACGACCGCGCCGTTGCCGAGATTGAGCATCACGTGCGGCTCGGTGCTCGCGCGCATCCGGTCGATCAGCTGCGCGCTCGTCACGTCGAACAGCGACGCCAGCGTATGCGCACGCAACGCGGACAGCGGCATGCCGAGCTGGAACTGCGCGCTGCGGTTCGCGGACAGAAAGCGGCCGTCGGCGGTGAACGCGACGATCCCTTCCATCAGCGTGCCGAGAAACTCCGGCCGGCCGTGAAACGACACCTGCAGCGTCTCCTGGAACGTCGTCGTAAACAGATGGTTCTCGATCATCTGCACCGACATCTTCGCGAGCGCCATCGTGTGCTGGTGATAGCTGCGATGGTCGCCCGTCACGTCGAGCACGCCGATCACGTCGCCGTACGGATCGAGAATCGGCACGCTCGAACAGGTCAGGAAATGGTTCGCCGCGAGAAAGTGCTGGTCGCCGTGCACGACCATCGGACAGAGCTCGGCCAGCGCCGTGCCGATCGCGTTGGTGCCCTGCCGGTCCTCCGCCCAGTTCGCGCCGGGGCGCAGCGCGACGCGCTCCGCACGGCGCAGGAAGTCGTCGTCGCCGATCGAATGCAGGATCAGCCCTTCCGCGTCGGTCAGCACGATCATGCTCTGCGTATTGACGATCTGCTCGTGCAGCGTCTCCATCACCGGCATCGCGTGCACGCACAGCACGCGGTTCTGCTCGCGCTTGAGCGCGAGTTCGGTGGCGGACAGCACATCGTAGTCGGGGCGTGCGGACGCCTGCAGGCCGAACGTCTCGGACCGCTGATGGGACTTCCGGATCGTGGGCGTCGGCCAGCCGGGCGCTTGCGCAGCCCGTGTATCGGCGGCCGGATGAACGTCGTCGCGCATTGTCTCCTCCGGGGATCCTTCCGGTCGGTTGCCGGACTCTTCTGTCCCGATACAAGCAAACATCGGGCCATCGAGGCGATCGCGGCGCGATGTCGTGACGCGTGCGGACCGTACCGGCGATTCGAAAGGTCATTGAAAGACGATCAACGGTTGTCGCGGTCGCACAGGCCGTGATGTGCACATGATGCGCACGACGCGACGTGGACAAACTCGGGCGTGCACGTCGCCGCGCGCGAAGCCCGCTTCGATTTGCGCATGTGTTGCCATGCCGCTCGCGCTTTGGCGCGCCGCCGCCACCCGCGTTCCTCTATCATCGCCCGCATGAACCGACGACCCGAGCGCCGACCGTCTGCCCCATCCCTTCGCCGTCTGTCGCGCGACGGCTGCGCGATCGCCTGGCGTGAAGCCGGCCATCCGCGCGGCCATCCGGTCGTCGTGCTGCACGGTGGCCCCGGCAGCGGCAGCCGGCCCGCGATGCTGCGCCTGTTCGACCTGCAGCGGATGCGCGTCGTGCTCGTCGATCAGCGCGGCGCCGGTGCGTCGACGCCGCGCGGCGGCCTGCGTCACAACAACACGATGCGACTGATCGACGACCTCGAGGCGCTTCGCGTGCGGCTCGGCATCGCGCGCTGGGGCGTCGTGGGCGGCTCGTGGGGCGCGGCGCTCGCGCTCGCCTATGCGGGACGGCATCCGGCCCAGGTGACGGGCGTCGTGCTGCGCGGCCTGTTCCTGACGTCGGCACGCGAACTGCGCGCGTTCTTCGTCGGCTCGCGCGCACGGGCACCGCGCGCGTGGCGGCAACTGGCCGCGGCGGCCGGCACATCGCGCGCCGATCGCCTGCTC
>NZ_KV786587.1:0-8186 GCF_001806955.1 Burkholderia sp. HMSC10F09 | reverse complement strand
GCGGTCGCGACGGCCCCGTTGAGCAGCGGCCCGGCGACGCCGTCGGCGAGTGCGCCGTCGGCCGTCACGCCGCCGCCCGCCGCATCGAGCGACACGACGGCCGCGCCGAGCGGCCCGATCGCGTTCGCCTGGCCGGTGCGCGGCCCCGTGCTGAACGGTTTCGACGACACGAAGAACAAGGGTGTCAATATCGGCGGCACGGCCGGCGAGGCCGTGAAGGCGGCGGCGGACGGCCGCGTCGTCTACGCGGGCAACGGGCTGCGCGGCTACGGCAACCTCATTATCATCAAGCACGACGCGACTTACCTCACCGCGTATGCACACAATCGCGCTTTGATGGTAAAAGAGGGGGACGCGGTGACGAAGGGGCAGAAAATCGCCGAGATGGGTAACAGCGATGCCGACCGCGTGATGCTGCATTTCGAGGTTCGCCGACAGGGTAAGCCTGTCGATCCGATGAAGTATCTGCCGCCTCAATAACGGGACGACCATGCCGAAATCGAAGCGCCACGAGCCGCAAGCCGAGTCTGAGAAGATCAGTCGTGCCACGCAAGCATCGGTGGATCGCGCTGGCGCTTCGACGGACGAAGACGACGACGTCGCGGACAACGAGCGGGACTTCGAAGCGCGCGACGCCGATTCCGAAGGCGGCGACGAGCGCGAAGACCGCCCGGACGCGGCGCCCGACGTCGACGATTTCCGCGCACTGCTGCAGGCCGAGCTCACGGCCGACACGATCCAGCACTACCTGAACCGCATCAGCGTGAAGCCGCTGCTCACCGTCGAGGAGGAGCAGCGCTATTCGCGTCTGGCCAAAGCCGGCGAATTCGAAGCGCGGCAGGTGATGATCGAGCGCAATCTGCGTCTCGTCGTCAGCATCGCGAAGGGCTATCTGAACCGCGGCGTGCCGCTGCTCGATCTGATCGAGGAAGGCAATCTCGGGCTCATGCATGCGATCGAGAAATTCGATCCCACGCGCGGCTTCCGTTTCTCGACCTATGCGACCTGGTGGATCCGCCAGAGCATCGAACGCGCGATCATGAACCAGGCGCGCACCGTGCGCCTGCCCGTGCACGTGATTCGCGAACTGAACCAGGTGCTGCGCGCGAAGCGTCACCTGGAAAAAAACTCGATGTCGACGGGCGAAGCGGCCGAGCGCCGCGAAGCCAGCATCGACGACATCGCCTATCTCACCGGCAAGACCGCCGAGGAAGTCACCGATATCCTCGCGCTGAACGAGCACACCGCGTCGCTCGACGCGCCGCTCGATCTCGATCCCGCGAGCAGCCTGCTCGACCTGCTGCCGGACGACCAGAGCCAGTCGCCCGACGCCGAAGTGCAGCACCGCGAACTCGAGACGCTCACGCGCGCGTGGCTGTCGCGTCTGTCCGACAAGCATCGGCACGTCATCGAGCGGCGTTTCGGGCTGAACCATATCGAACCGGCGACGCTCGAAGAGCTCGCCGACGAGATGGGGCTGACGCGCGAGCGTGTGCGGCAGATTCAGCAGGAAGCGTTGGTGCGCCTCAAGCGGTTCTTCGCGTCCAACGGCGTGCGCAAGGACGCCGTTCTGTAACTGATGACACCGATTCTCGTTTTTGACATCGAGACGATTCCCGATGTCGACGGCATTCGCCGTCTCGAAGATTTGCCCGCCACGCTCGACGATGCCGCGGTGGCCGAACATGCGTTCGCCGCGCGCCGCGAGAAGACCGGCAGCGATTTCCTGCCGCATCACCTGCAGCGCGTCGCTGCGATCTCGTGCGTGTTTCGCGACAACAACGGTTTTCGCGTGCGCTCGCTCGGCACGCCGCAGGACAGCGAAGCGACGCTGATCCAGTCGTTTTACCGCGTGATCGAGAAGTACACGCCGCAGCTCGTGTCGTGGAACGGCGGCGGCTTCGATCTGCCGGTGCTGCATTACCGCGCGCTCGTGCACCGCATCGCCGCGACCCGCTACTGGGATCTCGGCGAGGACGACCGCGACTTCAAATGGAACAACTACATCTCGCGCTATCACTCGCGGCATACGGACCTGATGGATCTGCTCGCGATGTATCAGGCGCGCGCGAACGCGCCGCTCGACGCGCTCGCGAAACTGTGCGGCTTTCCCGGCAAGCTCGGCATGGACGGCAGCCAGGTCTGGACGGCCTTCCAGGAAGGGCGCATCGACGAGATTCGCAACTATTGCGAAACGGACGTCGTCAATACGTATCTGTTGTACTGCCGGTTCCAACTGATGCGCGGCGGCCTCACACCGAGCGAGTACGACGATGAGATTCTGCTCGTGAAGAACGCGCTCGCCCAGGAGTCGGCACCGCACTGGGCCGAGTATCTGGCCGCCTTCGGCGCGTAACGCTTGCCGGAGCCGATCAGTCGAGCAGCTCCAGCACGATCGGCTGGTGATCCGATGCGCGCACGGCGCCATCGATCTCGCAGCGCGCGAGGCGCGGCAACAGCGTGTCGGTGACGAATGCGAAGTCGCACGCGAGCGGGCCGTCCGACCATTGGGCGGTGTCGTAGACGCCGGCCGTCGGCGGCGGCGTGCGGCCGGGATGCTGCGCAATCCACGCGTCGACGAAGGCCGGCGCGCCGTCGATCGGTTCGAGCATGCGCCGGTATGCGGTGCTGTCGAACGCGCTGTTGAAGTCGCCGCAGAGGATCGCATCGCGCGACTGCGCCGTCGCGGCGAACGGGCCCGTGTCGTTTTCCGCCGGCGCCGGCCGGTCCGCATGTGCGCATGCTTCGCGATGCCGCGCACGTATTGCGTCGACCTGCGCGAGGCGCTGCCGCTCCGAATAGAACTCGAGATGCGTCGTCACGACGCGCAGCGGGCCGGACGCCGTCAGCAGTTCGACGTCGAGCGCGACGCGCGGCATCGACGGCGCGTCGGCGTCGGCCGGCCACGGCAGCAACTGGCGCAGCACGCGGCCGACCGGCAGCCGCGTCGCGATCGCGTTGCCGAACTGGCGGCGCGGTGCCCCCGGTTGCGCGGGCGGCAGATCGACGCCGATTGCCTCGACGACCGTATAGCCTGGCAGCAGCGCCGCCAGTTCCGCGAACTGATCGACGCCCGGGCGGCTGGGCAGGGCGTCGAAGCCGCGCGTGATTTCCTGCACGCACAGGACATCGAAGTCGGCGAGTTGGCGCGCCACGGCGATCGTGCGGCGCAGGTCGACGGCGCCGTCGGCGTCCCGACCCCATTGGATGTTCCAGTCGATCACGCGCATGACGGAATCTCCCAGCGGCGGATGCCGCTTTCTGCTGCTAGCTTCGTCTACAATCTCGCCTTCTTCAACGTTTGTCAGGAAAAGCTGGTGTCTGAAGCCGTCCCCACTTCTGCGCGCAAATTGAATAGCGTGCCCGCCGCGCCCGGGAGCGCTCCGGTTCTCGAGATCGAGTCGCTCGACATGGAAGCGCGCGGTGTCGGCCGTGCGACGACCGAGGACGGCGAGCCGGGCAAGGTCATCTTCGTCGAGGGCGCGCTGCCCGGCGAGCGCGTGACCTATTCGAGCTACCGCCGCAAGCCGAGCTACGAGCAGGCGACGGTCGTCGACATCCTGCGCCCGAGCGTGATGCGCACGCAGCCGAAGTGCGCGTTCTTCGGCACCTGCGGCGGCTGCTCGATGCAGCATCTCGACATGCGCGCGCAGGTCGCGATCAAGCAGCGCGTGCTCGAGGACAACCTGTGGCATCTCGCGAAGCTGCGCGCGGAGTCGATCTTCTCGCCGATCCACGGCCCGTCGTGGGGCTATCGCTATCGCGCGCGCCTGACCGTGCGCCATGTCGCGAAGAAGGGCGGCGTGCTGGTCGGCTTCCACGAGAAGAAGAGCAGCTACGTGGCCGACATGACGAGCTGCGAGGTGTTGCCGCCGCACGTATCGGCGATGCTCGTGCCGCTGCGCCGGCTCGTCGAGGGGCTGTCGATTCGCGACCGGATGCCGCAGATCGAGCTCGCGGTCGGCTCGCAGGTGACGGCGCTCGTGCTGCGCGTGCTGGAGCCGATCAACGCGGACGACGAAGCGCTGCTGCGCGCGTTTGCGGACGAACACAAGGTGCAGTTCTGGCTGCAGCCGAAGGGACCGGACACGGTCACGCCGTTCTATCCGCTCGACGTGTCGCTCGACTACACGCTGCCGGAATTCGGCATTCGGATGCCGTTCAAGCCGACCGACTTCACGCAGGTGAACCATCAGATCAACCGCGTGCTGGTCGGCCGCGCGCTGCGTCTGCTCGCGCCGGCGCGCGACGATCGCGTGCTCGATCTATTCTGCGGGATCGGCAACTTCACGCTGCCGCTCGCGCGGCTCGCGCGTGAGGTGGTGGGCATCGAGGGCAGCGAGACGCTGACCACGCGCGCGCTCGCCAACGCGCGCGAGAACGGCGTCGACGGTCATACGACCTTCGCGTGCCGCAACCTGTTCGAGGTGACGGCCGACGACATCCGTGCGCTCGGCGCCTTCGACAAGTTCCTGATCGATCCGCCGCGCGAAGGCGCGCTCGCGGTCTCGAAGGCGCTGGCCGACATCGCGCAGAGCGGCGAGGGCCCGCTGCCGAAGCGGATCGTCTACGTGTCCTGCAATCCGTCGACGCTTGCGCGCGACGCGGGCCTGCTCGTGCATGAAGCCGGATACCGGCTCAAGGGCGCCGGCGTCGTGAACATGTTCCCGAATACGTCGCACGTCGAATCGATCGCGCTGTTCGAGCGCGACTGAGCGACGCAGGCGGCAGCGGACGTAAAAAAACCGGCCCGTGACGGGCCGGTTTTTCGTCGGATGCCGCGAACGTCAGTTGCGGTTGCCGCCGAAGATGCCGAGCAGCGCAAGCAGGTTCGTGAACACGTTGTAGAGGTCGAGATAGATCGCAAGCGTGGCGGTGATGTAGTTCGTTTCGCCGCCGTTCACGACGCGCTGCACGTCGAACAGCATGTACGCGGAAAAGATCGCGATCGCGAGCACGGAGACGGTCAGCATCAGCGCCGGCAGCTGCAGGAAGATGTTCGCGACCGAGGCGAGCAGGATCACGATCACGCCCATGAACAGCCACTTGCCGAGGCCCGAGAAATCGCGCTTGCTGACGGTGGCGATCGTCGCCATCGCGGCGAAGATGATGCCGGTGCCGCCGAACGCGAGCATGATCAGCGACGGCCCGTTCGAGAAGCCGAGGATGAAGCTCAGCAGCCGCGACAGCATCAGGCCCATGAAGAACGTGAAGCCGAGCAGCACGAACACGCCGGCCGCGCTGTTCTTCGTGCGCTCGATCGCGAACATGAAGCCGAACGCGATCGCGAAGAACGCCAGCAGGCTCATCATCGGGCTGGTGGCCGCGAACAGCGAGAAGCCCGTCGCGACGCCGACCCACGCACCGAGCACCGTCGGCACCATCGACAGCGCGAGCAGCCAGTACGTGTTCCGCAGCACGCGGTTGCGAACCTCGGCGGTGGTAACGGAGCCGCCTCGGCCGAAATTGTACGGATAGTCGTTCATGGTTTCTCCTAACATTGAACGCAGGGCGTTCGGGGCCGGTTCGGCACACGCGGTGTGCGGCGCAGCAAACCGGAACAGCTATGGCTAAGATACGTTCCGCGCCGCGAGGTTTCAATGGCCGCGCCGCGCAGAACACATCGTTTTGGAACCTTTCGATCGTGTAAGGGTTCAATCGCAATGATACACGGGATCGTGCTACAATAGCGGATTCATTTGAACCTGTAACTTCTTAATTTCTTGGAGTTTTTATGGCAATCGAGCGCACCCTGTCGATCATCAAGCCGGATGCGGTGGCAAAGAACGTGATCGGCCAGATCTACAGCCGTTTCGAAGGCGCCGGCCTGAAGATCGTCGCAGCGCGCATGGCGCATCTGTCGCGTGCAGACGCTGAGAAGTTCTATGCGGTTCACGCGGCGCGTCCGTTCTTCAAGGACCTCGTCGACTTCATGATCTCGGGCCCGGTGATGATCCAGGTTCTGGAAGGCGAAGGCGCGATCCTGAAGAACCGCGACCTGATGGGCGCGACCGATCCGAAGAAGGCTGAAAAGGGCACGATCCGCGCCGACTTCGCGGACAGCATCGACGCGAACGCCGTGCACGGCTCGGACGCACCGGAAACGGCAGCGGTCGAAATCGCGTTCTTCTTCCCGGAAATGAACGTTTACTCGCGCTAAGCCCTGGCTTCCAGCAAGTAGGCAGGATTCAGCGCACGCGGCAAGGCAGCACATCATGACGAGCGAAACTTCCGTCAATCTTCTCGACTTCGACGCCGAGGGTCTTGTCGCGTACTGCGGCAGCCTCGGCGAGAAGCCGTTCCGCGCCAAGCAGTTGCAGCGCTGGATCCACCAGTACAACGCCGGCGATTTCGACGGCATGACCGATCTCGCGAAGTCCCTCAGGGAAAAGCTGAAGGGGCGCGCGTCGATCGCGATGCCCGACATCGTCAGCGATCACGTTTCCGCCGACGGCACGCGCAAGTGGCTCGTCGACGTCGGCAACGGCAACGCGGTCGAAACCGTGTTCATCCCCGAGGAAACGCGCGGCACGCTCTGCGTGTCGTCGCAGGCCGGGTGCGCCGTCAACTGCCGCTTCTGTTCGACGGGCAAGCAGGGGTTCTCGCGCAACTTGTCGACGGCCGAGATCATCGGCCAGCTGCGCATGGCCGAATTTGCGCTGCGTGCGTCGCTCGGGCGCGCGCCGGGGCCGAACGGCAAGGCCGAGCGCGTCGTCACGAACGTCGTGATGATGGGCATGGGCGAGCCGCTCCTCAATTACAACGCGGTCGTTCCCGCGATGCGCTTGATGCTCGACGACAACGCGTACGGGCTGTCGCGCCGTCGCGTCACGCTGTCGACCTCGGGCGTGGTGCCGATGATGGACCGTCTCGGCGCCGAGCTGCCGGTCGCGCTCGCGGTGTCGCTGCATGCGCCGAACGATGCGCTGCGCGACGAACTCGTACCGCTGAACAAGAAGCATCCGCTGCGCGAGCTGATGGCTGCGTGCCAGCGTTATCTGAAGGTCGCGCCGCGCGACTTCATTACTTTCGAATACTGCATGCTCGACGGTGTGAACGACACCGAAGCGCATGCGCGCGAACTGCTGGCCGTCACGCGCGACGTGCCGTGCAAGTTCAATCTGATCCCGTTCAACCCGTTCCCGGAGTCGGGCCTCATCCGCTCGAAGCCGGAGCAGATCAAGCGTTTCGCGCAGATCCTGACCGACGCGGGCGTCGTGACGACCGTGCGCAAGACGCGCGGCGACGACATCGACGCCGCATGCGGTCAGCTCGCCGGTGCAGTGAAGGACCGCACGCGCCTGGCGGAACGAACGGGCGCAGGAAAAATCATCGAGGTTCGGGCGGTTTGACGGGGTGACCCGGCCGGGGATGCCCGAACCAGTGGCGGTACAACACGCGAATAGCGATCGTCGCGGCGCACGGGCGCCGCGCATGGCATGAACAGTTGCGGGGGCGGCCGGTGGAGCCGGCGCACCCGCCAGTGAAGAAGAATCGACGCGAGGACAAGGATGAGTGAGCCGCAGCCGTCAAACGGCGCAGAGACGAATGCCGCACAGCCGGCACCGGCGGGACTGGAATCGCTGGTCGCGGTCGGCAGCCGGCTGGCGCAGCTTCGGGAGGCGAAGGGGTGGACGGTCGAGGACGTATCGGCGCGGCTCAAGGTCGCTCCGCCGAAGCTGCGGGCGCTGGAGGCCGGCGACATCAGCCATCTGCCCGGCGTGACGTTCGCACTGGGCGTCGTGCGCAGCTACGCGAAGATGCTCGGCGTCGATCCGGAACCGTTTGCGCAGGCGCTGCGCCGCGAGCGCGGCGTGCCGGAGGTCGATCTGTCGATGCCCGCGTCGTCGGGCGCCGATCTGCCGCGCGGCCGCGTGTCGATTCCGCTCGGACACTCGTCGCGCCACCATCCGTGGCTATGGGGAACGGCGCTCGTCGTGGTCGCGGTGATCGCGGTGCTCATGTGGCACACTGGCGGCGATTCGTCGCGCTGGCTCGCGCGCTTGAAGGGCAACGACGCGCAGCAGCATGCCTCGGCCGCAGCGGCGGCGACGGCCTCGCCGGTCGAGGACGCTTCCGCGGGCGGCGCATCGAACGCGGCGCCGGTTGCCGCCGTGCCGGCTGCCGTATCGGAAGCGGCGCTGCAGGCCGCCGCATCGGCAGCGCCGGCACCGGCCGCACCGGTC
>NZ_KV786586.1:0-4441 GCF_001806955.1 Burkholderia sp. HMSC10F09 | reverse complement strand
GGACCGACGTGCGCGCGACGTCGAGGGCGAACGCCGCCGCGAGCGCGGCGAGCACCGCCCGCCGCTGCTCGGCCGGCGCCGCGCGATGGTTGTATGCGACGAGGCGCAGCGCGCCGTCGTCCGTCAACTGGGCGCGCAGCAGCTGCGCGCCGATGCCGTCGCCGTGCGAGACGCGAATCTCGGCACCGTCGCGTGCCGCGCAGAGTTCGTTCGCGAACGTCAGCCGGCAGGTATCGGGCACCGTGTATCCGTCCGGGCGCACTTCAGCCAGCATGGCGAGCCTCCCGATATGCGTCGGTGTGCGCGCGTGCGTCGAGCCGCGCGGCGAGCGCCGCGAGCGTCGGCACGGCGAACACGTCGTCGATCGTCAGCGCGTGGCCCGCGCGGCACGCGGCGTCGACGAAGCGCACGACGTCGAACGACGTCGCGCCCGCCTCGAACAGGTCCGCGTCGGGCGCAGGCGCGGCGGTTGCGAACGTGTCGGACCACAGCGCGGCGAGCGCGGCGGCCGTGCGCGACGCGCGCTCTGGTGCATCGGCTTCGTCGTCGGTCGCGGCGCGCACGGGTGCCGCAGCGACGTGCGCGTCCGGCGCGCCGAGTACCGTGTCGGCCGCATGCGCGAAGCGCGCGACTTCGTCGTGATAGCGCGCGACGAGCGCCTCGACGAAGCGGCCGTCGAGCAGTTCGTCCGCATACGAGAACGCCGCGCCGACGCGCCCGTCCGGATGCTCGACGACGTCCAGTTCGAGCGTGAACACGACGCGATGCCGCACGTCGTCGAACCCGGCGACCGATAACCCGGCCCAGTCGCGTGCGACCGCACCGGTCGGGCGCAGATAGTTGAACATCACCTGGAACAGCGGATTCGCATCGGCCGCGCGCGGTGCGCGCAGCGCGGCGACCACGTCGGCAAACGGCACGTCCGCACGCGCATAGGCGGCCAGCGCCGTGTCGCGCACCTGCGCGAGCACGTCCGCGCGACGCGCGGTCGCGTCGAGCCGCGTCCGCACGACCACCGCATTGATGAACAGGCCGAGCGCGTCGCGTGCCGCGTCGCCGGTCAGCTCGCGCGTCGACGCGAGCACGCCCACCGGCTGGTCGCCCGCGCCCGTCACACGGAACAGCGCGGCGTTCAGCGCCGCATGCAGCAGCATCGGCAGCGTCGCGTGCGCGGCCGATGCCGCCTCGCGCGCCGCGCGGATCAGCGCGCCATCGAATTCGAATGCGAGGCGCGCGGCGCGCCATTGCGGGACCGCCGGCGCGTCCGCACGCTGCGGCAGGATGCGCACCGGCAGGCCGGCGAGCGCGCTGCGCCACTCGTCGACGCGCCCCGCTGCAGCCGGGGCCGGCAACACGAACGGCGCCGCCCCGCCGGTCGGCGCAGCGTTGCCGCGCACGTGCGCGACGTAGCGCGTGCGCACCGCGTCGAGCCACAGCTCGATCGATTCGCCGTCGGACACGATGTGATGAATCGCGATCGACAACACGTGATCGTCGGCACCGAGCCGCAACAGGCGCGCGCGCCAGAGCGGCGCATCGGCCGCGAGATCGAACGGCGCGAGCGCATCGTCGTCGGTCAGCACGACCGCGCGTGCGCGTGCGTCGTCGTGCCCGGACAGATCGACGACCGGCAGCGCGAACGGCGTCGCGTCGACGATCCGCTGCCCCGGCAGCGCGTGCGCGCGCGGCACGATGCGCACACGCAGCGCCGGATGAACGGCTGCCGCGTCGGACAACGCCGCGCGCAGCGCGTCGACGTCGAGCGGGCCGCGCATGCGCAGCGCGACCGGAATGTTGTAGGCGGCGCTATCCGGCTGCGCGCGCCAGAGGAACCACAGCGCGAGCTGGGCGGGCGACAGCGGCCATACGCCGTGCGCATCGGCTTGCGCGACCGCGACGCGCGGAGCCGCGGCATCCGCGTGTGCGGCACGCGGCGCGGCGGCGACCTGCCGTGCGTATTGCGCGAGCAGCGGCGCCTCGAACAGCGCGCGCACCGGCACGTCGCGGCCGAGCCGTTCGGCCACGCGCGTGGCGACGCGCACGGCCGCGAGCGAATGCCCGCCAAGTTCGAAGAAGTGATCGCCGCGACCGACGCGTTCGACGTTCAACACGTCGCGCCAGATCGCCGCAAGCGCGGCTTCGTCGCCGTCGTGCGGCGCTTCGTACGCGCGCTCGATGCGCACCGGCGCCGGCAGCCGCGCGCGGTCGACCTTGCTGTTCGCGTTGCGCGGCAGTGCGTCGAGCACGATCAGCTGCGCGGGCACCATGTAGTCGGGCAGCGTGCGGCGCAGATGCGCGTCGAGCGTCGCCGCGTCGACCGGCTGTGCGGCCGCACGCGCCTCGGCCGTCAGTTCGACGTAAGCGACGAGCTGCGCCTGCGCGCCCTGCCCGTGCACGATCGCGCACGCTTCGCGGACCGCGTCGTGTGCGGCCAGCTGCGCCTCGATCTCGCCGAGTTCGATCCGCAGCCCGCGCAGCTTCACCTGATGGTCGACGCGGCCGATGAAGTCGAACACGCCGTCCGCACGGCGCCGCACGAGGTCGCCCGTGCGATACAGCCGCGCGCCCGGCGCGCCGTACGGATCGGGCACGAAGCGTTCGGCCGTCAGCGCGGGCCGGTCGAGATAGCCGCGCGCGACGCCGATCCCTTCGCCGCCGAGATAGAGCTCGCCGATCACGCCGACCGGCAGCGGATGCAGCCGCGCGTCGAGCACGTGCGCGGTGCGCGCGCCGACCAGCGTGCCGATCGGCAGATAGGCGGCGTCGCCGAGCTTCGCGAGATCGTCACCGGGACGGAACATCCAGAGCGTCGGCGTGATCACCGTCTCGGTCGGCCCGTAGCCGTTTACGACGCGCACGTTCGGCAGCGCGCGGCGCAGCATCGCGAATGCTTCGCGCGAGGTCGCCTCGCCGCCCACCGTCAGCGAACGCAGTGTCGGCGGCGCGCCGTGTGCGAGCGCCCATTCGGCGAGCTGCGCCGCGCAGCCGGGCGGCACGTAGGTCATCGTCACGCCGTCGCGGTTCATCATCGCGCAGGTCTGCGCGGGCGGCCACAGCACGTCGGCCGTCACCGACACCGCCGCGCCCGACATGTACTGCGAAAACCAGCCTTCATGCGCGCCGTCGAAGTTGACCGACTGGAACAGCAGGAACACGTCGTCCTCGCCGGCGCCGTAGCGCTCGGCGATCGCCGCGCAATGGCGCGCAAACGACGCGTGATCGACGATCACGCCCTTCGGCTTGCCGGTCGACCCCGACGTGTAGATCGCGTACGCCGCGTGGCCGGGCAGCACGTCGGGCAGCGCGACTTCGGCCGCTTCGTCGAGCGCGTCGATGCGATCCGCGCGCCACACGCGCAACGCAGGCGCCTCGGGCAGCGACGCGACGCTCGCGGCGTCGGTCAGCACGTGCGCGATGCGTGCATCGTCGACGATCTGCGCCAGCCGTTCGCGCGGATGCGCCGGATCGAGCGGCACGAACGCGGCGCCCGACTTCAGCACCGCGATCAGCGCGACGAGCAGATCGACCGAGCGCTGCAGCGCGACGCCGACACGCATTTCGGGCCGCACGCCGGCCGCGACGAGGTGGCGCGCGAGCCGTGCGGCGCGTGCGTCGACTTCGCCGCGCGTCAGCGCGCGCTCGATGTCGGCGACGCCGCGCGCGTGCGGCCGCGCCCGTGCATGGGCGGCGATGCGCGCGTGCACGGGCACGAACGGTTCGGCCTCGGCCGCACCGGCCGGCGCATTCCACGCGGCAAGCTGCGCGCGCTCGTCGGCCGGCAGCCAGTCCAGATCGCCGACCGGCGTGTCGGGTCGCGCGAGCGCATCGCGCAGCAGCGTGACGAAACGGGCGGCGAGCCGCGCGATCGCATCGGCCTCGAACAGGTCGACCGCATAGACGAATGCCGCGTCGAACGAGCCGTCGGGCGTCGCTTCGATCGCGAGCGTCAGGTCGAATTTCGCCGACGGCGTGCCGGACGGCAGCAGCGCGGCCGACGCGGCGCCGAAGGCCGGCAGCGCGCGGCGCTCGCCGTACGCGGCCATCACCTGGAACAGCGGATGATGGCTCGCGCTGCGCGGCACGCCGAGCGCGTCGACGACCTGCTCGAACGGGACGTCCTGATGCATTTGCGCGTCGACGAGCGCGCGTTGCGTGCGCGCGACCAGCGACGCGAAATCGCGATGGGCCGGCACGTCGACGTCGATCGCCAGCGTGTTGACGAAGAAGCCGATCAGCCCCGCCGTCTCCGCCCGTTCGCGATTCGCGGCCGGCACGCCGACGCAAATCCGCGCATCGCCGGTCGCGCGCGCGAGCAGCGTGTCGAGTGCGGCGAGCAGCACCGCGAACGGCGTCGCCCCCGACGCGGCCGCGAACGCACGCAGCTGCGCGCCGATCTGCGCGTCGAGCGAGAACGCATGCCGCGCGCCGAGCGCGCTGCGCC
>NZ_KV786585.1:0-5644 GCF_001806955.1 Burkholderia sp. HMSC10F09 | reverse complement strand
GAACGCCGCAGCGAGCGCGCGCCCGAGCGGCACGGGATCGGCGCGGCGGTCGAACGCGCCGGCGACGAGCGCCACGCGCGCGGCCGGCGTATCGGCTGAAACGGTCATTTACAATGCCGGGATGAACCCGAAAGCTCACGAACCCGCTAGTTTACCTGCTCCCGGCCCCGATGCGCTCGCGCAGTCCGAAACGCTCGCCGCGCAACTGCGCGCCGAGATCGCGGCGGCCGGCGGCTGGCTGCCGTTCTCCCGCTTCATGGAGCGCGCGCTGTACGCGCCGGGCCTCGGCTATTACAGCGGCGGCGCGCGCAAGTTCGGCCGCCGCGCGGACGACGGCAGCGACTTCGTCACCGCGCCCGAACTGTCGCCGCTGTTCGCGCAGACGCTCGCGCAGCCGGTCGCCGACGCGCTCGCGGCGAGCGGCACGCGGTGCGTGATGGAATTCGGCGCCGGCACCGGCAAGCTCGCGGCCGGCCTGCTCGCGGCGCTCGATGCGCTCGGCGCGACACTGGACGAGTACCTGATCGTCGACCTGTCCGGCGAGCTGCGCGCGCGCCAGCGCGACACGATCGCGGCGGCCGCGCCGGCGCTGGCCGCGAAGGTCCGCTGGCTCGATGCGTTGCCCGAGCGGTTCGAGGGCGTCGTGATCGGCAACGAAGTGCTCGACGCGATGCCGGTGCGGCTGTTCGCGAAGGCCGGCGGCGCCTGGCGCGAGCGCGGCGTCGCGCTCGACGCGCAGCACGCGTTCGTGTTCGACGATCGCGCGGTCGCGCCGGACGACGTGCCGCCGGCGCTCGCGGGCCTCGACGTCGACGACGGCTACGTGACCGAGACGCACGAGGCCGCGCTCGCGTTCACGCGCACGGTCTGCACGATGCTCGCGCGCGGCGCGGTGCTGCTGATCGACTACGGGTTCCCGGCGCACGAGTACTACCATCCGCAGCGCGACCGCGGCACGCTGATGTGCCACTACCGGCACCACGCACACGACGATCCGTTCCTGTATCCGGGGCTGCAGGACATCACCGCGCACGTCGAATTCACCGGCATCTACGAGGCCGGCATCGCCGCCGGCGCGGACCTGCTCGGCTACACGTCCCAGGCGCGCTTTCTGCTGAATGCCGGCATCACCGACGCGCTCGCCGCGATCGATCCGTCCGACGTCACGCAGTTTTTGCCGGCCGCGAACGCGGTGCAGAAGCTGATTTCGGAGGCGGAGATGGGCGAGCTGTTCAAGGTGATCGCGTTCTCGCGCGGCATCGACGGCACGCTCGACGCATTCGTGCGCGGCGACCGCTCGCACGCGCTGTGACGGAGGCCGCATGCTGCGCTGGCTGATGGCGTCGTTCGTCGCGGTGATGATCCTGACGCGCTGCTGGCCGTGGCTCGGCAAGCTCGGCATCGGCCGCCTGCCCGGCGACGTCACGCTGACGCTCGGCGGCCGGCGCTATCCGTTCCCGTTCATGTCGACGCTGGTCGTGACGATGCTCGTGTCGACGCTCGCGCGTCTGCTTTGACGCGATAGCGAACGCGCGTGCTGCCGCACGCCGCGTCGGACGGGCCGCGACGGTCGGCCCTTGCCCTTACAGCTCGATCTCGCCGAGTATCCGGTGAGCGAGCGCCTTCGCTTCCTCGAACGCCTCTTCCTCGCTCGAGCTCGTCGCGCCGACCTCGTAGACCGTGTTGTCCGGCGTATCGCCTTCGTCGCGCGTGAGGATCACGTAGCCCTCGAACTGGCCGCCGTCCGCCTTGCGCGTGTGCGCCTTCGCCGTGTAGATGCCCTTCGTGAACGTGTTCGTGTCCATGATGCCTCTCCCGCAAAAGGACGCTTCATCGTAGCACTGCGGCGCAGCATGTCCAGCGCGGTGTATCGGCGGCCGATCGATCGACGCGCGTTCAGCGTTCGAGCAGGGCGACGACTTCGTCGAGCGTCGGCGCATGCGCGCCCGTGTGCCGGCACGCGGCCGCACCGGCAGCGAGCGCGAAGGCCAGATGTTCGCGCCACGACCGCTGCGGCGCCGCCATCAGGCTGAACAGCATCCCGCCGATCGACGCGTCGCCCGCGCCGACGGTGTCCGCGACCTCGACGCGCGGCGGCCGCGCGTCGTAGCGTTCGCCGTCCGCATAGAGCGTCGCGGGCTGCGCGCCGCGCGTGACCAGCACGGCCGCGCGCGGATTCAGCGCGCGCACTGCCTCGATCGCGTCGTCGCCATCGCTGCCGAACAGATGCCGCAGATCCTCGTCGGACACCTTGATCAGATCGGCGAGGCCGGCCATTTTCTCGAGCGTCGGCCGGTACGCGGCCGTCATCAGGTTGCGCACGTTCGGATCGAAGCTGATCTTCACGCCGCGCGCATGGAGATCGGCCGCGAGTGCGACGAGCGTGCCCGCGAGCGGTTCGCGCACGAGGCTGATGCAGCCGAAATGCGCCCATTGCACGTGCTCGGCCCAGCCGGCCGGCAGACGCGCCGGGTCGAACGCGAGATCCGCGCTCGCTTCGCCGATGAAGAAGTACGCGGGCGGCCGCGTCTCGTGGACGATCGCGAGCAGCGGCGGCCGCGCGACGCGCTGCAGGAAGCGCAGATCGAGGCCGGCCGCTTCGCTCGTGTGCCACAGCACGTCAGAAAAGCAGTCTTCGCCGATCGCGCCCGCGAGCGCACTCGGCACGCCGAGCCGCGCGACCGCGCGCGCGACGTTCCAGCCGGCGCCGCCCGGCACCGAGGTCCATTGCGCGTCGCCTGCGCGCACCATGTCGGTCAGGATGTCGCCTGCCGACACGAAAGCCGGAAACGTGCCGCCGCTCATTGCGCCTGCTCGCTGCGCGCCGTGCGCGCGAGGGTCGCGAGCACGTCGTAGCACGCGCCCATCGTGTGATAGTCGGTTTTCCCGGCCGGGCTTTTCTCGTCGCTGTACTTGCGGTTGTCGCAGGTGAGGATCCGGTACCACGCGCCGTAGCGGTGATCGACGAAATGCGCCCAGCTGTAGCGCCAGATCTCGTCGTACCAGTCCCAGAAGCGTTCGGCGCCGGTGCGCGCGCCGAGCATCGCGGCGGCCGCGAAGGTTTCGGCCTGCACCCAGAAATACTTGTTGTGGTCGCAGATCGTGAAGTCGGGGCCGAAGCCGTAGCAGAGGCCGCCGTGGTCGGTGTCCCAGGCGTGCGTGAGCGCGGCGTCGAACAGTTCGGCCGCGCGCGGCACGAGCCAGTCGAGCGGACGGTGCCGTTCGAGGATCAGCAGCAGCTTCGCCCATTCGGTCTGGTGGCCCGGCTGGAAGCCCCACGGACGGAAGATGTTCGAGCTGTCTTCCTTGTTGTAGTCCCAGTCGACCGACCAGTCCGCGTGGTAGTGCTCCCAGACGAGCCCGCCGGCGAGCGCGGCCTGGCGTTGCGTGATGTTCGTCGCGACCTTTTCCGCGCGATCGAGATACGTCAGGTGGCCGGTCGCTTCGTACGCAGCGAGCAGCGCTTCGGTCATGTGCATGTTCGCGTTCTGGCCGCGATACGTCGACACGATCCAGTTCGGCGTCGCGTCGTCGGCATAGAGCCCGGCGGCGGGATCCCAGAAGCGGTGCTCGGCGAGCTCGTAGGTCGCGGCGATCAGCGGGCGTGCTTCCTCGATGCCGGCCATCGTCGCATGCGCGGCCGCGAGCAGCACGAACGCGAGCCCGTAGCAGTGGCGCGTGCCGTCGAGCGTCGCGTGCTTCGCGCCGTCGCGCCACTCGAGCTCCCAGTCGTAGCCCTGCAGCTGTTCGTCCCAGTGTGCGTCGCGCAGGAAGCGCAGCCCGTGGCGCGCGTAGTCGAGATGGCGCGGATCGCCGAAATGCCGGTACGCCATCGCGTAGTTGAACACGAACCGGCAGCTGCTCACGAGGTGGCGCGACGTGCGGTTATAGACGCTGCCGTCGTCGCGGAAGTAATGGTAGAAGCCGCCGGTCGGATCGAGTACGTTCGGCGCGTAGAAGCGCAGCGTGTCCTCGACGTGCGACAGCAGGAACGACGGATCGCGGAAGTTCGCGACGAACGGCGCCGGCTGCGCATGGGCGGCCGGCGTGGTGGGGCAGGACTGGACCGGAGGCATGTTCATGATTCGGTGACCGTGGCGGTATCGAGGGCCGGCGAGCCGGCGGACTGGCTGCTGGCCCGCACGATCAGCTCGACGGGCAGCGAGATCTCGGTGTGCTCGGGCGACTCGGCGAGCAGCAGTTCGACGCCGCGGCGGCCGAGCGCTTCCTTGTCGACCGCGAGCGTCGTCAGCGGCGGGTTCGCGTGCGCGGCGGCGGGAATGTCGTCGAAGCCGACGATCGCGATATCGTCCGGAATCCGCAGCCCGCGGGCGAGGCACACGCGCTGGGCGGCCAGCGCGGCCGCGTCGTTATACGCGAACACCGCGTCGGGCCGCGGGCCCGGCGCATCGAGCAGTTGCTGCATCGCGCGCGTGGCGCCGGTGTCGGGATCGAGCCCTGCGTCGATCGTCACTTCGTACGCGGGATCGAACAGTCGGCCGGCCTCGAAGAATGCGCGGCGATAGCCGATCGCGCGCTGCGCGATGCTGTAGTGCGCGGGCGAGCCGCCGATGAAGGCGATCCGCGAACGGCCCGTTGCGAGCAGATGGCGCATCGCGAGCGCGGCGCCCGTCGCGTTGTCGATGTTCACCGAACGCAGGCCCGGCGCCCACAGGTCGATCAGCACGAGCGGGCGGCCCGTCGCGGCGAGCGCCTCGATCGTTTCCGGTTCGATGAAGCCCGCGACCGCGATCGCGTCGGGCGCGTGCGGACGCATCTGGCGCAGCACGTCGTCGTTCGGGCCGACCGTCAGCAGCGTCGGCACGATGCCGCGCTCGCGGCAGGCATCCTCGACGCCGTGCAGCACATGCGAGAAGAACGGGCTCGCGGGAAAGCGGTTGTGCTGCCGATGCAGCAGGAACGTGAGCCGGCGGATGCGCGGCCGCAGTTGCGCGTGGTCGTAGCCGAGCCGCTGCGCGATCTCGACGATCCGCGCGCGCGTCGTTTCGGACAGGCCCGGCTGGTTCTTCAGCGCGCGCGACACGGTGCCGATCGAAACCTCTGCCGCCCGCGCCACGTCGCGAATGGTGGTGCCCATCGTTCGGGTTCCGGAATGTTTAGGTTGACGGCGATTGTATAGTAAAACCCGTTTGTGAAAGCGGGTCGGATAACCGGGGAATACCCGCAAATAACAGCTTTTAGCGTGCTAATCAGTGAAAACGACGTTACTAAAAATACTAAACAAAGCGCGAAAAAGGCAAGGTGAACGAGTGACGGCACGCTGGATGGGGCCGCGGGCGGGCGTGGTGCGCCGGAAGCATGCTGGGAGCGGGGCGGGCTGAGCTGGGCCGCAGCTGGGCAGAGCAGGTCGGAGCAGACCGGAGCAGACCGGAGCAGACCGGAACTGGCGAGAGCTGCCTTGAGCAGGTAGAAGCATGCCGGGGCAGGCGCGAGCATGGCCCAGAGCGGGCTGGAACGGGCCCGAGCACGCCGACGCGGGCTGGCGGCGCGCGAAGGCGCGATGGCCCGAAGGTCGCCTGCGTGGCGCAATCCGGGAAGAGGCGAGACAAGGCGGCAACGCAGCAGGCGGCGGGCTGAAGCCTCGCCCCGCGCGGTTCAGCCCGCGCTCGCGCCGGGCGGCTCG
>NZ_KV786584.1:0-15693 GCF_001806955.1 Burkholderia sp. HMSC10F09 | reverse complement strand
CCCTCGCCGGCTTTCGGCGCAGCACCGCCCGCGCAAGGCCGGCCCGGCATCGCGCAGCCGCGGCCGCAGAACTGCACTCAGCGCGCCGCGTTGCGCGACTCGATCCCCCAGCGCGCCAGCGCCGCATCGTCGGTGCTGCGCGCGTCGACCCAGCGCTCGCCGTCCGGCGTCGTCTCCTTCTTCCAGAACGGCGCATCGGTCTTCAGGTAATCCATCACGAATTCGCATGACGCGAACGCGTCGCCGCGATGGGCCGCGACCGTCGCCACCATCACGATCTGGTCGAGCGGATACAGCTTGCCGACCCGGTGGACGATCGCCACGTCGATGCCCGGCCAGCGCCGGCCGGCCTCCGCCGCGATCTTCTCGAGCGCCCTCTCCGTCATGCCCGGATAGTGCTCGAGCTCCAGCGCCGCTACCGCGTCGCCTTCGTTCAGGTCGCGCACGGTGCCGACGAAGCACGCGACTGCGCCGATCTTCGGATTGCGCGCGCGCAGCGCCGCCACCTCGGCGTTCAGATCGAAATCGTCGGTCTGCACTCGTACGGTCGCCATCATTCGCTCCCTGCCGGCGCGCCGCCGGCCACCTGTACCGAACGCATCGCTCAGCCGCCCGTGACGGGCGGAAAGAACGCGACTTCGCAGCCGTCGGTGATGCGCGTGCCGGCGTCGGTCATCTCGTGATTGCAGGCCATGCGCAACGCGCGCCCTTCGGCGAGCGTCTCGGCCCAGGCGCCGCCGCGCGTGCGCAGCCACGCGCGCACGTCGCCGACCGTCGCGATGCCATCCGGCACGTCGACCTGTTCGTCGGCGACGCCCAGCGCCTCGCGCACGCTCGCAAAGAATTTCAGTTGAATCTTCATGTCGGGAAGCCGTCGCGTTACGACAGCAGTTCGGAAAACGGAATGAAGCGCACGGTCTCGCCCGCGCTGATCGCGTGCTGCGGCGGATTGTCGATCAGCCCGTCGCCCCAGACGGTCGAGGTCAGCACCGCAGAGCTCTGGTTCGGGAACAGATCGAGACCGCCCGCCGCGTTGACGCGCGCACGCAGGAATTCGTTGCGCCGGTCGCCCTTGCTCTGCGAGAAGTCCGCGCGCAGCGACAGCGCGCGCGGCGCGACGTCGTGCACGCCGGACAGACGCAGCAGGAACGGCCGCACGAACAGCAGGAACGTGACGAAGCTCGACACCGGGTTGCCGGGCAGCCCGATGAAATGCGCGTCGGGCAGATCGTCGCCGCGCCGCACCGCGCCGAACGCGAGCGGCTTGCCGGGTTTCATCGCGATCTGCCACAGCGCGAGCCGCCCTTCCGCCTCGACGGCCGGTTTCACGTGATCCTCGTCGCCGACCGACACGCCGCCGCTCGTCAGGATCACGTCGTGATCGCGCGCGGCTGCGCGCAGCGTGTCGCGCGTCGCCGCGAGCGAGTCGGGCACGATCCCGTAGTCGGTCACCTGGC
The DNA here is from genome assembly GCF_001806955.1 of Burkholderia sp. HMSC10F09. Lineage (NCBI taxonomy): Bacteria > Pseudomonadati > Pseudomonadota > Betaproteobacteria > Burkholderiales > Burkholderiaceae > Burkholderia > Burkholderia sp. HMSC10F09. The sequence goes on along the minus strand of NZ_KV786584.1, from coordinate 14,236 downwards.
AGCCGAGCCGCTGCAGCAGGCCGCGCAGCGTGAAGCGGTTCGAGTTGTAGATCGCGCCCGGCTTCAGCGGCTCGCCGGGCATCGTCAGTTCGTCGCCGGTGAAAAACACCGCGACACGCACGGGCCGTGCGACCGACAGCGTGGCGCAGCCGACCGACGCGGCGAGGCCGAGCGCCTGCGGCGTGAGCCGCGTACCGGCCGGCAGGATCACCGCACCGCGGCGGATGTCGGCGCCCTGCGCGGTGATCCATTCGCCGGGCTTCGGCGTATGCAGGATCTCGACCGCGTCGCCGTCGGCCGCGGCCTGCTCCTGCATCACGACCGCGTCGGCGCCGGGCGGCACCGGCGCGCCGGTGAAGATCCGCGCGGCGGTGCCGGCGGCCAGCGGCGCAGCCGGATGGCCGGCCGGAATCCGCTGCGACACCGGCAGCCGCCGCTCGCCGTGCAGCAGATCGGCGACGCGCACCGCGTAGCCGTCCATCGCGCTCGTGTGCATCGGCGGCACGTCGAGCGGCGAGCTCACGTCCGCCGCGAGCACGCGTCCGAGCGCGTCGAGCGTCGCGACCGTTTCGGTTCCGGGCAGCGGCTTCGCGGCATCGAGCAGCGCGGCGAGCGCCTCGGCCGTCGACAGCATCGGCGCGCGCGGCGCCGCGGGGTTCGGATTCGACATCGTGAAATCGGGGGATTGAACGCAATACGTCATTGTAGCGACGCCGTCGCGCGCACGCGCGATATGGCCGGCATGCGGAAACTGTGATCGGCGCCGGCGCGCCGCACTGATGCTGCACCGATGCCGCACTGAAGCTGCACTGAAGCGCCGGCGGCTATCGATCGAGCGGCGCCGCCAAACGAAACGGCCGGAACGCGATCCGTTGGACGAATCGGCGTTCCGGCCGTGCCGCGCTGCCCGGGCGTCGCGCCCGGCCGCCCGTCAGGCGCGCGTGTGCGCGGCGATGAAGTCCTTCACCTGCTGCGCGTCGGCCTTCACGACCTCGAAGCGCTGCGGCAGCGACTCGAGCCCGTCGAACGCCGCCGGGCGCTCCGGTTCGCGTTCGAGCGCCTCGCGGATCGTCTCACCGAACTTGATCGGCTGCGCCGTCTCGAGCACGATCATCGGCACGCCGGCATCGAGATGCTCGCGCGCGACCTTCACGCCGTCGGCCGTATGCGTATCGATCGTCGTGCCGTAGCGCGAGAACACGTCGCGGATCGTCGCAATGCGGTCGGCGTGGCTGCTGCGGCCCGACACGAAGCCGAACTCGGCGACGCGCGCGAAATCGCCGCTTGCCGCCAGATCGAAGCCGCCCTTCTCCTCGACGTCGCGGAACAGCTGCATCACGCGCGCCGGATCGCGGCCGAGCAGGTCGAACACGAAGCGCTCGAAATTCGACGCCTTTGAGATGTCCATGCTCGGGCTGCTCGTGTGATAGGTGTTCTCCGCGCTGCGCACGCGGTACGCGCCGGTGCGGAAGAACTCGTCGAGCACGTCGTTCTCGTTGGTCGCGACGACGAGCTTCGCGATCGGCAGCCCCATCATGCGCGCGATGTGGCCCGCGCAGACGTTGCCGAAGTTGCCCGACGGTACCGTGAACGACACGCGCTCGTCGTTCGAGCGCGTGGCCGCGAAATAGCCCTTGAAGTAGTAGACGACCTGCGCGACGACGCGTGCCCAGTTGATCGAGTTCACCGTGCCGATCTTGTGCTGCGCCTTGAACGCGTGATCGTTCGACACGGCCTTCACGATGTCCTGGCAGTCGTCGAACACGCCCTCGACCGCGAGGTTGAAGATATTCGGATCCTGCAGGCTGTACATCTGCGCCGTCTGGAACGCGCTCATCTTCTTGTGCGGCGACAGCATGAACACGCGCACGCCGGCCTTGCCGCGCATCGCGTATTCGGCCGCACTGCCCGTGTCGCCGGACGTCGCGCCGAGGATGTTCAGCGTCTCGCCGTGCTTCGCGAGCGTGTACTCGAACAGATTGCCGAGCAGCTGCATCGCCATGTCCTTGAACGCGAGCGTCGGCCCGTTCGACAGCTCCAGCAGCGCGAGCGGCGCACCGTGCTCGGTGCCGAGCGTCTTCAGCGGCGTGATGTCGTGCGCGTTCTCGCCGTGGCGCGTGTGGCGGTAGACGTCGGCCGTATACGTGCGGCGCGCGATCGCACGCAGATCGTCGGCCGGCACGTCGTCGCAGAACTTCGACAGGATCTCGAACGCGAGATCCGCGTACGGCAGCGCGCGCCAGCGCGCGAGCTCGTCGGCCGACACCTGCGGATACTCGACCGGCAGATAGAGCCCGCCGTCCTTCGCGAGGCCGGCGAGCAGGATGTCGGAGAACGTGTGGCGCTCGCCGATGCCGGCGCCGCGCGTGGAGATGTAGTTCATGGCGTCGTCCTCAGTTCAGCGCTTCCATGCGCAGCTTCGTCACCTTCGACACGACCGTCGACAGGCTCTCGATACGCGCGATCGCCGCATTGACGTTCTTCTCGAGCGTCTCGTGCGTGATCAGGATGATGTCGGTTTCGCCGTTCGCGTCGTCGACCTGCTCGGATTCCTTCTGCAGCAGCGCGTCGATCGAGATGCCCGAATCGGCGAGGATGCGCGTGATGTCGGCGAGCACGCCGGTTTCGTCGGCAACGCGCAGACGCAGGTAGTAGCCGCTCGTCACTTCGTCGATCGGCAGGATCGGCGTGTTCGACAGGCTGTCCGGCTGGAACGCGAGATGCGGCACGCGATGCTCGGGATCGGCCGTATGCAGGCGCGTGACGTCGACCAGATCGGCGACGACCGCCGACGCGGTCGGCTCCGCGCCCGCACCCTTGCCGTAGTACAGCGTCGTACCGACTGCGTCGCCGTGCACGACGACCGCGTTCATCGCGCCCTCGACGTTCGCGAGCAGACGCTTCTCCGGAATCAGCGTCGGATGCACGCGCAACTCGATGCCGCGCTCGGTGCGGCGCGCGATGCCGAGCAGCTTGATCCGGTAGCCGAGCTCTTCCGCATAGCGGATGTCGGTCGCGTCGAGCTTGCTGATGCCTTCGACGTACGCGCGGTCGAACTGCACCGGCACGCCGAACGCGATCGCGCTCATGATCGTCGCCTTGTGCGCGGCGTCGACGCCTTCGATGTCGAAGGTCGGATCGGCTTCCGCGTAGCCGAGTTCCTGCGCGGCCTTCAGCGCGGTCGCGAAGTCGAGCCCGCGGTCGCGCATTTCCGACAGGATGTAGTTCGTCGTGCCGTTGATGATGCCGGCGATGTACTGGATGCGGTTGGCGGTCAGCCCTTCGCGCAGCGCCTTGATGATCGGGATGCCGCCCGCGACGGCCGCTTCGAACGCGACCATCACGCCCTTCTCGCGCGCGGCCTCGAAGATCTCGGTGCCGTGCACCGCGAGCAGCGCCTTGTTCGCCGTCACGACGTGCTTGCCGTTCGCGATCGCGCGCAGCACGAGCTCGCGCGCGATGCCGGTGCCGCCGATCATCTCGGCGACGATCGCGATCGACGGATCGTCGACGACCGCGTTGAAGTCGTCGGTGATCTGCGCGCCGCCGGCATCGCCGGCGAGCGCGGCCTGCGCCTTGGCCGGGTTGCGCACGGCGATGCGCGCAACCTCGATGCCGCGTCCTGCGCGTCGCTTGATTTCTTCCTGGTTGCGGCGCAGCACCGTGAAGGTGCCGCTGCCTACCGTGCCGAAGCCCAACAGGCCAACTTTGATCGGTTCCATGCTGCGTGTGGTCGATGAATGATAAGTAATGAATGCCGTGCGATGGCGCCGCTCAGACCGAATGGCGCTTGCGATAGCCGTCGAGGAAGCGCGCGATCCGGTTGATCGAATCGGTCAGGTCGTCGAGGTTCGGCAGGAACACCACGCGGAAGTGATCCGGCGCGGGCCAGTTGAAGCCCGTCCCCTGCACGAGCAGCACGCGCTCCTCGAGCAGCAGGTCGAGAATGAACTGCTGGTCGTTCTGGATCGGATACAGCTTCGGATCGAGGCGCGGGAACATGTAGAGCGCGGCCTGCGGCTTCACGCAGGTGACGCCCGGGATCGACGTGAGCATGTCGTACGCGAGTTCGCGCTGCTTGTACAGGCGCCCGCTCGGCACGATCAGTTCGTTGATGCTCTGGTAGCCGCCGAGCGCCGTCTGGATCGCGAACTGGCCGGGCACGTTCGCGCAGAGCCGCATCGACGACAGGATGCCGAGCCCTTCGAGATAGTCCTTCGCGCGCCGGCGGTTGTCGCCGCCGAGGCCCGACACGGCCATCCAGCCCGCGCGGTAGCCGCACGACCGGTAGCTCTTCGACAGACTGTTGAACGTGACCGTGATCACGTCCTCGGAGAGCGCGCCCATCGCCGTGTGCTCGAGACCGTCGTAGACGATCTTGTCGTACACCTCGTCGGCGAACACGATCAGCCCGTGCTGGCGCGCGATCGCGAGCAGCTCGAGCAGCAATTCGTCGGAATAGAGCGCGCCCGTCGGGTTGTTCGGGTTGATCACGACGATCGCCTTCGTGTTCGGCGTGATCTTGCGGCGGATGTCGTCGAGATCGGGCATCCAGGCGTTCTGCTCGTCGCAGATATAGTGCACGGGCGTGCCGCCCGACAGGCTCACCGCGGCCGTCCAGAGCGGATAGTCGGGCGCGGGCAGCAGCACTTCGTCGCCGTCGTTCAGCAGCGCCTGGGTCGCCATCACGATCAGCTCGGACGCGCCGTTGCCGATGTAGATGTCGTCGAGACCGACGCCGACGACGCCCTTTTCCTGCGTGTAGTGCATCACCGCCTTGCGCGCGGAGAACACGCCCTTCGAGTCCGAATAGACGGACGACGTGGGCAGGTTGCGGATCATGTCCTGGATGATCTCGTCCGGCGCGTCGAACCCGAACGGCGCAAGGTTGCCGATGTTCAGCTTGATGATGCGGTGGCCTTCTTCCTCGAGGCGCTTCGCGTGCTCGAGCACCGGGCCACGGATGTCGTAGCAGACGTTGAGCAGCTTGTTCGACTTCTGAATCGGTTTCACGACGACACGGTTCCTGGGTTGGCCTCGCGGCCGGGGGGACGGGATCAAAACTGGAGAGCGGCCGGTCTGTGCGCGCTGTCTAGGCTGGGAAAAAGCGGCGGTCCGGACGCGGCTTGTGGCGGCGCACGACGCAAGTGGCGCCCGCAGGCGACCAAAAAGTTATAATTTAGCGGATTTTGGCCGACTTTCGCAATGCACCAAAGCCGCGCCGGGCCCGCGCCGTCAGGCGTCCCGCGCGCGTCGGGCGCGAAACCGGCTGCCCGGGCCCGCGCGGCCCGGCCCCATTCCCACTACGGAAACCGCGGAATACCGATTTGAAACTGCACCAGGACGCGAGCGGCGCGCTCAACACCGTCACGGGCTACGGCCCCGATTATGTCGACGTCAACCTCGAACGCCACGAAACGAGCGTCATCGTGCTGCCCGGCGCACCGGTCCGCGCCTGGCCGGTGTCGTCGTTCGACGCGCTCACGCCCGAGCATTTCGCGATGCTGCTCGACCCGGCGCCCGAGGTCGTGATCTTCGGCAGCGGCGCCCGGCTGCGCTTTCCGCACCCGCGGCTCGTCGCCGCACTCGCCGCACAGCGCATCGGCGTCGAGACGATGGACTTCCAGGCCGCGTGCCGCACCTACAACATCCTGATGGCCGAAGGCCGCAAAGTCGCGGCCGCGCTCTTAATTGAACGTTAAGCGCCGATGCGGTAAAACTCGGGCCGGTACGCCGGCCACCCCGGCAAGCCGCCTGCCGCGGCGCCACCCGCCGGCGGCCCATCACAACAACCAACAGGCTGAAACTCCATGAACGATACGCCGTCGAGGCTACCGCTCAATCGCATCGTGCTCGTCCTTCTGCTCGTCGCATTCGCGGTGATCTGGTTCACGCCGCTCGGCATGCGCCATCTGATCCCGAGCGACGAGGGCCGCTACGCCGAAATGGCGCGCGAGATGTTCGTGACCGGCGACTGGATCACGCCGCGCTACAACGGCTACAAGTACTTCGAGAAGCCGCCGCTGCAGACCTGGCTCAACGCGCTGACGTTCGCGTGGTTCGGTATCGGCGAATGGCAGGCACGTCTCTACACGGCGCTCGCGAGCTTCGCGGGCGTGCTGCTCGTCGGCTTCACCGGCGCGCGCCTGTTCAACCCGCTGTCCGGCTTCCTCGCCGCCGTCGTGCTCGCATGCTCGCCGTACTGGAACCTGATGGGGCACTTCAACGCGCTCGACATGGGGCTCGCGTTCTGGATGGCGCTGTCGCTCTGCGCGCTGCTGCTCGCGCAGCGGCCCGGGCTGCGCCCCGCCGCCGTGCGCGGCTGGATGTGGGTGTGCTGGGCCGCGATGGCGTTCGCGGTGCTGTCGAAGGGGTTGGTCGGCGTAATCCTGCCCGGCGCGGTGCTCGTGCTCTATACGCTGATCGCACGCGACTGGGCGCTGTGGAAGCGCCTCTATCTGGTGAGCGGCCTCGTGATCTTCTTCGCGATCGCGACGCCGTGGTTCGTGCTCGTCCAGCAGCGCAACCCGGAATTCTTCAATTTCTTCTTCATCGTCCAGCAGTTCCGCCGCTACCTGACACCGGAGCAGAACCGGCCGGGCCCGTTCTACTATTTCGTGCCGGTGCTGCTGGTCGGCTTCCTGCCGTGGCTGTCGGTTGCGTGGCAGAGCGTGCGCCACGCGCTGCGCATGCCGCGCCAGCCGAACGGCTTCTCGCCGATGCTCGTGCTGCTGATCTGGAGCGCATTCATCTTCCTGTTCTTCAGCGCATCGCATTCGAAGCTGATCTCGTACGTGCTGCCGGTCGCGCCGGCGCTCGCGCTGATCATCGGCGCCTATCTGCCGCTGCTCGGCGCCGACCGGTTCCGGCGCCACCTGCTCGGCTATCTCGTGTTCTTCGTCGCCGCCGCGTTCGGAATCATCTTCCTTGCATACCAGGGCGACGCGCGCACGCCGAACGCGCTGTATCGCGCGTTCCAGATCTGGCTCTACGTCGGCCTCGCGATCGCCGCCGTGCTGACGCTCGTCGCCGCATGGCTGAACCGCCGCGCCGGCGTGACGGCCGCGCTCGCGGCGTTCGGCGCCGCGTGGCTGATCTTCGGCACGATCGGCGGCACGGGCCACGACGAGTTCGGCCGCTATAGCTCCGGGGCGCTGCTCGCGCCCGCCGTGCGCGCCGAGCTCGCGAAGCTGCCGCCCGACACGCCGTTCTACTCGATCGAGATGCTCGACCACACGTTCCCGTTCTACGTCGGTCACACGACGATCATGGTGCATCGCCAGGACGAGCTGGCGTTCGGCATCTCGGTCGAGCCGAACAAATGGGTTCCGACCGTCGACGAGTGGATCGCGCGCTGGAAGCAGGACGCGCACGCGCTCGCGATCATGCCGCCCGGCGAATACGACGCGCTCGTCAAGCAGCAGGTGCCGATGCGCGTGATCGCGCGCGACAACCGCCGCGTGATCGTCGAGAAACCGCAATCGTAAGGACGCCCGCCGCATGAACCCGATTTCGTTCGTCTGCATCATCACCGGCGTGCTGCTCAACGCGTGCGCGCAACTTCTGCTGAAGGCCGGCGTCAACGCCGTTGGACACTTCGAATTCAGCCGTGCGAACATCATCCCGGTCGGTCTGAAGATCGCGACGCAGCTGCCGATCATCGGCGGCCTCGGCTGCTACGTGCTGAGCGTCGTGGTCTGGATCGTCGGGCTGTCGCGCGTCGACGTGTCGATCGCGTATCCGATGCTGTCGCTCGGCTACGTCGTCAACGCGTTCGCGGCCTGGTATCTGTTCGGCGAGGTGCTGTCCGTCCAGCGGCTCGTCGGCATCGGCATCATCCTGGTCGGCGTGCTCGTGCTCGCGCGCAGCTGAGCGCGGCGGCGTTAAGCGCCCGCCTACAAAAAATCACGCTACGAATCCGCCAACCGGTGTTTAATGCCGGTTTCGGACGGATCGCCCGACCCTTTTATTACACGCCATTACAGGCTATGCGTTCATGAGCCAGACTACCGCTCCGTTTCTGCCGTTCACCCGCCCCGAGATCGACGAGGAAACCATTCAGGGCGTCGTCGAGGTGCTGCGCTCGGGCTGGATCACCACGGGCCCGCAGTGCCAGAAGTTCGAGGCCGCGCTCTCCGAGTACTGCGGCGGCCGCCCGGTGCGCGCGTTCAACTCCGGCACCTGCACGCTCGAGATCGGCCTGCGCATCGCGGGCGTCGGCCCCGGTGACGAAGTGATCACGACGCCCGCGTCGTGGGTGTCGACGAGCAACGTGATCCTCGAGACCGGCGCGACGCCCGTCTTCGCCGACATCGACCCCGTCACGCGCAACATCGATCTCGACAAGCTCGAACAGGCGATCACGCCGCGCACGAAGGCGCTCATCCCCGTCTATCTGGCCGGCCTGCCGGTCGACATGGACCGGCTGTACGCGATCGCGCGCGCACACGGGCTGCGCGTCGTCGAGGATGCCGCGCAGGCGCTCGGCTCGACGTGGAACGGCAAGCGCATCGGCGCGATCGGCGACATCGTGTCGTTCAGCTTCCACGCGAACAAGAACCTGACGACGATCGAAGGCGGCGCGCTCGTGCTGAACGACGAGGCCGAGGCGACGCTCGCGCAGAAATACCGGCTGCAGGGCATCACGCGCAGCGGCTTCGACGGCATGGACTGCGACGTGCTCGGCGGCAAGTACAACCTGACCGACGTCGCCGCGCGCGTCGGCCTCGGCCAGCTGCCGCACCTCGAGCGCTTCACCGCGCAGCGCCGCGCGCTCGCGCGCGCCTACTTCGCGGCATTCGACGGCGGCCCGGCGGTGCGCCTCGGCGTCGGGCTGCCGGTCGCCGATTTCACGAACAGCAACTGGCACATGTTCCAGATCACGCTGCCGCTCGACCGGCTGTCGATCTCACGCGCCGACTTCATGGCGCAGATGAAGGAACGCGGCATCGCCACGGGCGTCCATTACCCGGCGATCCATCTGTTCACGCTGTACCGCGCACGCGGTTTCCGCGAAGGCATGTTCCCGCATGCGGAGCGCTACGGCGCATCGACCGTCACGCTGCCGCTGTTTACGCAGATGACGGAAGACGACGTGCGCCGCGTCGTCGATGCCACCAACCAGATTTGCGAACAATACGGAAAGTAAGCGTACATGAATCACCTTGAAGCACGCGCCGGCCATCCGGGCGCGACGAGTCCGGAAGTGTCGGTCGTGATCCCCGTGTATAACGAGGAAGACGGCCTCGCCGCGCTGTTCGCGCGGCTCTATCCGGCGCTCGACGCGCTCGGCACGTCATACGAAGTGATCCTGGTCAACGACGGCAGCCGCGACCGCTCGGCCGCGATGCTCGCCGACCAGTTCCACGTGCGTCCCGACACGACGCGCGTCGTGCTGCTCAACGGCAACTACGGCCAGCACATGGCGATCCTTGCCGGCTTCGCGCAGTCGCGCGGCGAGATCGTCGTCACGCTCGACGCCGATCTGCAGAATCCGCCCGAAGAAATCGGCAAGCTGATCGCGAAGATGCGCGAGGGCTACGACTACGTCGGCTCGATCCGCAAGCAGCGTCAGGACAGCCTCTGGCGCCGCAAGGCCTCGCAGATGATGAACCGTCTGCGCGAACGCATCACGCGGATCAAGATGACCGACCAGGGCTGCATGCTGCGCGCGTACAGCCGCCGCATCATCGACACGATCAACGTCTGCGGCGAAGTCAACACGTTCATCCCGGCGCTCGCGTATACGTTCGCGCAGAACCCGACCGAAATCGAAGTCGCGCACGAGGAACGCTTCGCGGGCCAGTCGAAGTATTCGCTGTACAGCCTGATCCGCCTGAATTTCGATCTCGTGACCGGCTTCTCTGTCGTGCCGCTGCAATGGCTGTCGTTCATCGGCGTGATCCTGTCGCTCGGCTCCGCGGCGCTGTTCGTGCTGCTGCTCGTGCGGCGCTTCATCGTCGGCGCGGAAGTGCAAGGCGTGTTCACGCTGTTCGCGATCACGTTCTTCCTGCTCGGCGTGATCATCTTCGCGCTCGGGCTGCTCGGCGAATACGTCGGCCGCATCTATCAGCAAGTGCGGGCGCGACCGCGCTACCTGATCCAGGCCGTGCTCGAGCAGCACGACGGCGTGCCGGCCGTGCCGGCCGGCGCGAAGGCGCGCACGGAGGCGAGCTCATGAAGCCGCGCGCGGTCGTTTTCGCGTATCACAACGTCGGCGTGCGCTGCCTGCAGGTCCTGCTCGCGCGCGGTGTCGACGTCGCGCTCGTCGTCACGCACGAAGACAATCCGAACGAGAACATCTGGTTCGGCAGCGTCGCGTCGGTCGCGGCCGAGCACGGCATTCCGGTCGTCACGCCGTCCGACCCCGCCGATCCGGCGCTGCGCCGCGCGGTATCGGACGCGCAGCCCGATTTCATCTTCTCGTTCTACTACCGGCACATGCTGCCGACCGACCTGCTCGCGATCGCGCCGCGCGGCGCGTACAACATGCACGGCTCGCTGCTGCCGAAGTACCGGGGTCGCGTACCGACGAACTGGGCCGTGCTGAACGGCGAAACGGAAACGGGCGCGACGCTGCACGAAATGGCCGCGAAGCCCGACGCCGGCGCGATCGTCAGCCAGACCGCGGTGCCGATCCTGCCCGACGACACGGCCGCGCAGGTGTTCGACAAGGTCACGGTGGCGGCCGAGCAGACGCTCTGGCGCGTGCTGCCCGCGCTGCTGGCCGGCGAGGCGCCGCATCTGCCGAATGATCTGGCCGCCGGCAGCTACTACGGCGGGCGCAAACCCGAGGACGGCCGCATCGACTGGACGCAGCCGGCCGCACAGGTCTACAACCTCGTGCGCGCGGTCGCGCCGCCGTATCCGGGCGCGTTCACCGAGCTCGCCGGCACGCGCTTTATCGTCGCGCGCGCGCGCCCGGCGGCGCCCGGCAGCGCAGCCGCCGCGGCTGCGGCGAATTTGCCGCCCGGCCTGCACGTAAGCGATAATGCGCTATTCGGCGTCTGCGGCGACAGCCGCGCGCTATCCATTCTCGAACTGCGGCAACAGCGCGACGGCCGCGAAACCGTCGTGACGCCCGCGGAATTCGCGCAGTTCATTCATTCTTCCCGTCATTCATGAAAGCAAAAAAAGTCCTGATCCTGGGTGTGAACGGCTTCATCGGTCATCACCTGTCGAAGCGCATTCTTGAAACCACCGATTGGGAAGTGTTCGGCATGGACATGCAGACCGATCGGCTCGGCGATCTCGTCAAGCACGAGCGGATGCATTTCTTCGAAGGCGACATCACGATCAACAAGGAGTGGGTCGAGTATCACGTGAAGAAGTGCGACGTGATCCTGCCGCTCGTCGCGATCGCGACGCCCGCGACCTACGTCCAGCAGCCGCTGCGCGTGTTCGAACTCGACTTCGAGGCGAACCTGCCGATCGTGCGTTCGGCCGTCAAGTACGGCAAGCACCTCGTGTTCCCGTCGACGTCGGAAGTCTACGGGATGTGCTCGGACGAGCAGTTCGACCCGGACGCGTCCGCCCTCACCTACGGCCCGATCAACAAGCCGCGCTGGATCTACGCCTGCTCGAAGCAGCTGATGGACCGCGTGATCTGGGGCTACGGGATGGAAGGCCTGAACTTCACGCTGTTCCGTCCGTTCAACTGGATCGGCCCGGGCCTCGACTCGATCTACACGCCGAAGGAAGGCAGCTCGCGCGTCGTCACGCAGTTCCTCGGCCACATCGTGCGCGGCGAAAACATCAGCCTCGTCGACGGCGGCTCGCAGAAGCGCGCGTTCACCGACATCGACGACGGCATCAGCGCGCTGATGAAGATCATCGAGAATCCGAACGGCATCGCCTCGGGCAAGATCTACAACATCGGGAATCCGAACAACAACTTCTCGGTGCGCGAACTCGCGAACAAGATGCTCGAGCTGGCCGCCGAATTCCCCGAGTATGCGGATTCCGCGAAGCAGGTGCGACTCGTCGAGACCACGTCGGGCGCGTACTACGGCAACGGCTACCAGGACGTGCAGAACCGCGTGCCGAAGATCGAGAACACGATGCAGGAGCTCGGCTGGGCGCCGCAATCGACGTTCGACGACGCCCTGCGCAAGATCTTCGAAGCGTATCGCGGCCATGTCGCCGACGCGCGCGCACTCGTCGAGCAACAAGGCTGACGGGACGCTCGCTTGGCTCGCATCGTTCTCAAGATCGACGTCGACACGCTGCGCGGCACGCGCGAAGGCGTGCCGAATCTCGCGCGCATCTTCGACCGCTTCAACGCGCGCGCGACCTTCCTGTTCAGCCTCGGCCCCGATCACACGGGCTGGGCGCTGCGCCGCGTGTTTCGGCCCGGCTTCCTGAAGAAGGTGTCGCGCACGTCGGTGGTCGAGCACTACGGCGTGAAGCAGCTGATGTACGGCGTGCTGCTGCCCGGCCCCGACATCGGCCGCCGCGCGATCGCCGACATGCGCGCGATCCACGAGGCCGGCTTCGAATGCGGCATCCATACGTGGGACCACGTGTACTGGCAGGACAACGTCCGCATGCGCGACCGCGACTGGACGGTACGCGAGATGCAGAAGAGTCACGCGCGCTTCGCCGAGATCTTCGGCGCGCCGCCCGTCACGCACGGCGCGGCCGGCTGGCAGATGAACGATGCGGCGTTCGAGCAGATCGACGCATGGGGCATGCGTTATGCGTCCGACGGGCGCGGCCACTCGCCGTATCTGCCGGTCGTCCGCGGCCGCACGCTGTCGCACGTGCAGATGCCGACCACGCTGCCGACGCTCGATGAAGTGCTCGGCGTCGACGGCGTCGACACGCACAACGTCGCGGCGCACATTCTGCAGTTCACCGAAACCAATCCGCACGACCAGGTGTTCACGCTGCACGCGGAGCTCGAAGGCCAGAAGCTCGCGCCCGTGTTCGAACAGCTGCTCGCCGGCTGGCGTGCGCAGGGCCATACGTTTGCGACGATGGGCGACTACCACGCGACGCTGGACCGCGACTCGCTGCCATCGTACCCTGTCACGTGGGGCGAAATCCCCGGCCGCTCCGGCGAACTGATCGTCCAGCCCGACTGAGTTCGCGCGCGAGCCCGCGCTGCGTGCGGTGCGCGGCGCGCTCCGAATCGCGCCGCCGCGCGCGGCGCCCTTCCATAACAACAGGAGAAACACGTGTCCGTCGAAGTTGACCGTCAAGTTCCCGATTTCACCGCACCGGCCACGGGCGGCGATATTTCGCTGTCCGACCTGCGCGGCAAGAAGCTCGTGCTGTATTTCTATCCGAAGGACAACACGCCGGGCTGCACGACCGAAGGGCTGCAATTCCGCGATCTCTATCCGAAGTTCAAGAAGGCCGGCGCGGAGATCGTCGGCGTGTCGCGCGACAGCCTGCGCTCGCACGACAATTTCAAGGCGAAGCTCGAACTGCCGTTCCCGCTGATTTCCGATGCCGACGAAGCGCTGTGCACGCTGTTCGATGTCATCAAGATGAAGAAAATGTATGGCAAGGAAGTGCGCGGCATCGAGCGCTCGACGTTCCTGATCGACGCCGACGGCGTGCTTCGTCAGGCATGGCGCGGCATCAAGGTACCCGGTCACGTGGACGACGTGCTAACTGCTGTACAAGCGCTTTGAGGCGCGTTATATTGGGCCGCAATGAATGCCAGTTCGCCCCATATTTCTCGTAGCTGCGCCGGTGCTTTCCGGCATCTGACGCGCATCACGACGGTATCAGCCGAGCCGCATGTCCCTGTCCACGGGGCAGCGGCTTTTTTTATGGACTGCGCGCCGGCACTCGGTCCGGCCCCTACCCCGTCAAGGAGTTGATCGACACTTAGGCGAACCGGCTAGACGAAATTCCTGTGCGCCACCGCGCGCAAACTGCATGCGTCATCACGCAGGATGCGATCAGCGGCGCACGTCATGCGACACGATTCCTCCCGAGGGACACCATGCCTTTGCCTACTGCCCCCAGCAAGCTCGGCAGCCTGCTGCCGCCCGATGAATACAAGGCGAAAGCGCGGCCCGCGAAAGCCGCGAAGAAAACCGCCGAAGGGGACGCATCCACATCCGCAGACTACGGCGCGGCCAGCGTGGCCCAGCCGATGACCGAAGCCGCGAACACCGCCGCGCCGCTGCGAGCCGTCGCGTCGGCGCAGGAAGCCGCGAGCGCGACCGCGCGCACGCGCAAGACGCGCCAGACCGCCGCGCTGCTGCAGCCGATGCCGGCC